>JBGUET010000166.1:0-5685 GCA_041821225.1 Sedimentibacter sp. | reverse complement strand
TTATTCCTGTAGACTCGAATTTCTTTGCAAGGTATACAACAAGTCTTAAATTGTGTTCTATGAGTATTGTTTTAGCTTCATCAGAGTCTTTAAGCCTATGTATAACTTCCTTTTCTTCTTCTTGAGACAATGGAGCAGGTAGAACATCACTACCACCTATATAAAATATATCTCGTTTATTTCTTAGTCTATCTACTACAAATTTATATATTCCATTAAAAATTTTTTTAAAATGACTTAACATACTCATTATGTGTTTCCCCTTCCCATTCTAGCAATTTTTTAAATAGTAGTGCATCGCAATCATTATTTTTGCTAATATTAATAGGGAATAATCCAATGATTGCATCTGCATTTAAAATGTTTTTGTCATCACCTATTATTTCAATATTATCAGGAACTACGCACACCATTTTCTCTCCGGTGCTGCTAATAGTGTTGTATTTTAAAATTCTCAGATTTATTTTATCGTTCATAGTGATTAAATTTTCATAATTGCAAGATTTGCTTTTGTAAAAGTTTAATATATCATCATATAAATCATCACCCAATAAGTTTTTAACACTTTCTATGTTTACAACTATTACAGGTTTTCCTGTCATTGGGTCTTCAAGTTCATTTCCAGTGTCTATGTACGCCCTCAAAATCTTGCTTTTGCCATTTATATATATGGTTACACTCCTCATATAATTGCTTTTCTCCATCCTTGCTTTTATTTCTTTAAAAAAGAAATGCAATGCCCCATATCCAATAAATATTGAAACAACAATTGCATTAATAGTCATCTCATCAAAGTCCAAATAACATAAAGCAGTCATTATTCCTACCATTAACAAACATGTTATGTAAAAACACAATATCAATCTTACATTTGCCAATATACCTTTACAATCATATGCAACCATTATCATTAAAATCGAAACACTGAACTTCACAATAAAGCAAGTCATATAAGTCCTGCCAATATATGCTGTTAAAATAACATACAAAGCACCAATTAAAGAAGCAGCAACCAACCTTCTATAAATTATTATTTTTTTTATAAGCCTTCCTGTAATAAAAAGAAGTATAAAATCTATGAAGAAATTTTCAGCGAAGACATATTCAATATAATAAACCATCTCCACCTCGCAGTTTTTATTATATGATTTGTCAAAAAAATTTGGTACGATTGATACTCATGCTTTTTCCTTGCAATCATAATAGTTATTATAAAGTAACTAATTAAAATATTTTGTCATAACATGTAATCAAAATAAAAAAAATACACTGCAGTGAGCAGTGTATTTTAACATAATTGTAGTAATGATTTATGATTTGATTTTTTCTATCATTTCTTCCATTGTTTGTTTGTTTTCAAAGCCTTGTAATAATTCAACAGTTTTAGAAGTATCTCCAATGAGTATACCACCAACTAAAATGTTGTTTTTAAAATAAAGTTTCTTGTAATTCTTATCATTTTTTTCTTCAAAAATGTTGTATTCTGCATCTGGGTCAGAACCAATGTCACCAATAGAAAACACGCTTGATTCATAGGCATTTAATGTAGTTGAAGGTATAATAGTTTCATATATATAATTTCCTCCTACAGCATTTATTCCTGCGGTCTTGCCTTGCTCAATAGCCTCACTCCAAAGTGCATAGTTTATTCCATCAAATTCTGCACAATCTCCACAAGCATAAATATCCTTATCAGCAGTTTCCATTTTGTTATTAACAACAATTGCCCTTTTAATTTCCATTTTGCAGCCTTCTGCAATTTGACAGTTAGCTTTTACTCCAGTTGATATTATAACAATATCCGCCTTTACAGTATCCCCGTCATCCAAAAGTATTCCTTCTACTTTGTTGTCCCCTAAAATTTCCTTAGTACCAACATTTTTCTTAAAAGTTATACCTGCATTCTTTACTATTTCTTCTAGTATTTTAGATCCATCGCTATCAAGCTGTCTTGGTAATATTCTGTCTGCCATTTCAACAACTGTAACTTTAAGCCCAAGATTGTTCAATTCATTTGCAGCTTCTAAACCCAGAACTCCACCACCTATTACAGCACCAGTCTTCTTTCCTTTAGAATATTCTCTTATATCACTGCTGTCCTTGGCATATCTCAGGGTAAATACCCCTTCTTTATCCTTTCCTTTAAACGGAGGAACAAATACCTCAGCACCAGATGCAACTATGAGTTTCGTATATTCTAATTCATCCTCATTATCTAAAACTACTTTTTTGTTAGAAGAATCAATTTTTACAACAACCTTATTCAAAAGCAGTTTTACATTATTTTCTTTAAACCAAGCATCATCCTTTATGAACATTGATTCCACTGCCATGTTGTCATTGCTAAGCATTTTTGACAACTGTGGCCTAAAATATCCTTTCACGTCTTCTTTAGAAACAATTGTTAAATCACTTACTTTGTTTCTTTTCCTTATTTCAACTGCTGCGCCCATGCCTGCACCACTGGCACCTATAATTACTATCTTTTCTTTTGTTTGTGGAGTTTGAATTTCCTCTTCATCCTCTAAACGAACAAAATATTCTGGTCCTACCCCACATACTGGGCATTTTTCTGGAGGTGTAGGCCCTTCAATTATTTCTCCACACACCGTGCATTTCCATCTATAGTTTTCTTTTATATCTTCTTTCACCACTTCTATTATTTCATGTTTTTCAATTTCTTCAGTTTCGTTTTTCTCATTGTTAGGTTCAATAACATTTCCAAATTCCACACCAAATTCATATGCAGTTTGCAACTGTTCTTCTGAAGGTTTGAATCTTATTTTTAAACCTTCTTTAAACGGTTTAAGCCTTATTTGCTTTATTCTTTGCATTATGTTAGGCACTGCCTCTCCACTCCAACCATAAGAACCAAAAGCAGATGCAACTTTTCCTTTGTATATTGGTGGAAGCATTTTAATTAACAAACTCCAAATAGGCTCTAAAGCATCCCCTACCAGTGTAGGAGAACCAAATAAAACACCATCTGCCCAATAAATTCTATTTAAAACTTCATTCTCTTCTTCATATACCATGTCATAAAGTTCTACGTTGATTCCTGATTTTTCAACACCTTTGGCGATGGTTTCAGCCAGTTCCTTGGTGTATCCATAGGCAGAAACATAAGGTATTACAACTAATTTACCTTCAAAAGGCTTCGTTTCTTGAGAATACTCTTTAGAAAGGTTAATCATTTTCCATGGGTCTTCATCAAGAATTGGCCCATGTCCTGTACATACCATATCAATATCTAAATTTTCAATTCTCTCAATGGCTTGCAAGAAAAATGTTTTGAATGGTTTAAGAATATTATCAAAATAATACTTAAAAGCGCTCATGTACTCGTCATGATTCACAATTGTACTTTGAAGAATTGTGTCCAAAGAGTAGTGAGCTCCAAAGGCATCACAAGTAAACAGCAACTTGTCTTCAACTAAGTATGAAAACATGGTGTCCGGCCAATGTAAAAATTTTGCATCTATAAATTTAAATGTCTTATCTCCAAGAGATAGTTCATCACCATCTTTAACAACGATTGATTTAAACTGTGTATTACAAATGTGATTCATAAATTCAATTGCCTGTTTTGAACCCACCAACTGAATGTTTGGATTCAATTGAATAAGTTTTTCAATTGAACCAGAATGATCTGGTTCAGTATGATTCAATATTATGTAATCCACCTTTGTTGCATCAATATTTACTTGTTTTAATTTTTCAATATAATCATCGTAAAATTTCAGCTTAACAGTTTCAATTAAAGCTGTTTTCTCACTTCCTTTTATAACATATGAATTATATGTTGTTCCAAACTCTGTGTGCATAACAATATCAAACACATCTAGTGTAGGGTCAAGACTTCCAACCCAATAAATATTATCCTTTAGTTTTAACGTCTTCATTATTCCTCCTTAAATCTCGCATCAATTTATTCGCTATTTTACGTTATACCCTATTTCATATTAATTAACCTTCAATTTATATTTTATCTCTTTTGTGTTAATTTGTAAACAATGAAAACAAATTATTAGATTATTATAATAAAAAATAAAATACGCGGGGCTTTTAAACCCCGCGCATTACATTTTTAATTTATTATTCTATTTTATGGCCATACTTTATTAGCTTTCAATCCAGTCCACAGTTCATCTCCATCTTCTTCATAGATGTAATCATGACTGTTAGTTGCTTCCATTACAGCTTCAAAGTACCATTTATCACTTGTGTTATCTGGCCAGAACATTGCTTCTGGATATATGTTTTCTTCAGGAACATTTCTTCCTAAAACATTGTTTATCAATGTCATAGCTTCAGCTCTTGTTATATCTTGTTCAGGTTTAAATGTCATATCTGGATAACCTTTTATCCATCCCTTGATTTCAGAAGATGTTATATACATTTCTGCCCAATGTCCAGATATATCTATGAAACTGCTAGTAGTATCTGATTCAAGACTATCAAACTTAGCTGCAATAGTTGCAAACTCTGCTCTTGAAATCGGTTCTGACGGTTTAAATGTTCCATCAGGATACCCCTTAATTATATTTGCATTGAATAATGTTGATATTGCCCTATTTGACCATTCATGGTTTTCCATGTCTGTAAATGTGTTCGTATCGCTTAATAATTCGTTTCTGCTATCATCTGTAAGAAGTCTGTAGAAAATCATTGCTACTTCTTCTCTTGTTATATTTTCTTCAGGTCTTACATCTCCATCAGGATAACCTATTACATATGCAAAGTGGTCATACTTTTCAAGATCAGCTAACGGTACTTCTGGGTCTATAATGGTTGTTGTTCCACCACCACCGCCACCGCCACCGCCGGTGCTGCCACTACTCTTGTAGTAATGAAGTTCGAAGGTGAATGATGCTATGGCCGTTTCAGAAGTTGTATTTGCAAATATTTCATGTGATACTGGTGATGAACTTTGATATGCAAAGCCTTGATTAATTATGCTTTGGCTTTTATATGTTTCACCAGCTACTATTGTTGAACCAGTTGTAACTGTTACTAAATCATATTCAGTCAATGCCAAAACTTCACTTGCACTTCCTGTTTGTGTGTAATGTTTAATAATAACATTATTTTCTGGCTCTTGAGTTTCTTTTTCATAATATACTTTTATTACATTATCAGCTTCTACTTGTACTGTAAATGGAAGACTTGTTGACATTTCTTCATCAACATAATACCCTTCTGGCATATTGTCATAAGATACTTCTGATACTACCGGATTGTTACTAGATACTTCATGTCCTATAGCTTCATCAAATTCTCCATCTACGTAATAATTAACAGTATAATCTAACATTTCTTCTTCATCTAATTCTTTTACATAATACACTTCTATTACATTTTCAGATTCTACTTGTACTGTAAATGGAAGACTTGTTGACATTTCTTCATCTACATAATACCCAGCTGGCATATTTGTATGAGACACTGCTGATACTGTCGGATTGCTTTCAGGTACTGTAAGTTCCTTAGTTTCATAAAATTCTCCATCTAAGTAATATACTACAGTATAATCTAACATTTCTTCTTCATCTATTTCTTTTTCATAATATACTTTTATTACGTTATCAGCTTCTACTTGTACTGTAAATGGCAAACTTGTTGACATATCTCCATCTACATAATACCCTTCTGGCATGTTGTCATAAGAAACTTCTGATACTATCG
>JBGUET010000165.1:0-5690 GCA_041821225.1 Sedimentibacter sp. | reverse complement strand
TTGCGAGAAGTAGATAAATTGTTTTTTCCAGGTGCACGCCTAGCCATTTGTTTGTTAATATAATCCAAATCTAGTTCAATTCCACTAGGTAGACCGTCAATTACAACACCTATTGCCTCACCGTGGGATTCTCCGAAAATGCTTATCTTTAACTTATTTCCAAACATTGAGCTCATTTACTTTTCCCCCTAACAATTTATAATCTGCCCAAAATTCAGGGTAAGACTTTGTAACTGCTTTGTAGTCCTGCAATACTATTTCTTCTTCACACATGGTAGCTGCCATAGCCAATGACATGGCTATGCGGTGGTCATTCCAACTATTAACAGTGGCGTGACCTTTTAAACTCTTTTTACCATTTATTATAAGACCGTCTCCTAGTTCTTCAATATCAGCACCTAGCAGTTTCATTTCATGCGTAATTGCCTTTAATCTGTCTGATTCCTTTATTCTTACTCTTTCTGCATTAATTATTTTCGTTTTAACTCCGTCTTTCAATGATGCCAATACTGCTAAAATAGGCACTAAGTCAGGTATTTGTGAAACATCTATTATAATTTCTTCGTTTCCTGCATGATATCTATTAATTATATCCACAATTTCTTTATCCCCTTGAAGGGAGTTTTCATTGAGACCCATGCAATTTAAATTGTTCCCAATTTCATTTGCAACAATGAAAAAAGCACCCTGAGAATAATCTCCCTCAATCTCATAATTTGTTGATTTGTATTGTGAATTTCCTTTTATAATAAACTCTTTGTAATCTTTGTTCTCAATAAAAACATTAAATTTTTCCAGAATGTCCAGTGTAAGGTCTATGTAACCTTTCGATTCTAATTTATCATTAATGGTAATTTTAGAATCCCTATTAAGAAGTGGCAAAGTAAAAAACAAACCAGTAATAAATTGCGAGCTGATACTTCCAGATATTTCATAGTTTCCGCCCAGCAAATCTCCCCTTGCCTTTAAAGGTAATTTCCCATTTTCCGTTTCATATTGTATTTTATCTTGGTCAAATATTTTGTAATACACATCCAACGGTCTTTCTACCAATTTACCTGACCCTGTAAAGATACATTCATCTGCTAATTTCAAACCTAGAGGTATTAAAAACCTTAGAGTTGAGCCAGACTCTCTACAATTAATAAAAGCCTTATTTATTTTATGATTACTCTTTTTAATGTATAGTGTGTTTTTACCTTTATCATCAAATATATTTATCTTGGCACCAAGTTGTCTCATTCCATCTATTGTAGCCTTAATATCCTCTGACAAAATAACATTACTAATAATACTTTCCCCTTCATTACATAAAGAAGCGCATATTATGGCTCTGTGGCTCATGCTTTTTGATGGAGGAGCGAATATATTCCCGTTTAATTTTGCTGGTTTTATACTAATGCTATCCATAATTTTCTCCATGACTAAATAAATTTTTCTATATTATTCACTGGAACACTTTCAATAAATGAGTTGCCTATTTCCTTTATTAAAATTATATTGATATTACCTGAAATATTTTTTTTATCCAGATGAACCGACTTGCGTATAGTGTCCATATTTACAATTGGCATAATGTAATTTATATCTAAATTCGTCAGTATCATCTTGATTTTCTCGGCAGTTCCTTGTTCTGTATATCCTAATTCTTCGCTTTTTTGTGTTATATTGTACATGCCTATTGAAATTGCTTGTCCGTGAGAATAATTTTCATAGTTATAATATTTTTCAATTGCATGACCTATTGTATGACCAAAATTCAAAAGCATTCTCTCGCCTAAATCTTTCTCATCCATTTCCACTGCTTGCTTCTTTATGCTACAACACTTGAAAATTATGTCTTCAATATTTTCAAACAGCTCTTCTTTAGACTTGATGTTGTTTAGAATATTAAACAGTTCCTCATCTTTAATACAGCCATATTTAACAGCTTCTCCTAGACCATCTTTAATAAATTTATCTGGCAGGCTATTTAATGCAGTAGGGTCAATTAAAACTACTTTAGGGTGGTAAAAACTTCCCACTAAATTTTTGCCTTCTTCTAAATTTACAGCAACTTTGCCCCCTATGCTTGAATCTATTTGAGCTAAAAGCGATGTTGGAATTTGTACATAGGCTATGCCCCTTAAGTATGTAGCAGCTGCAAAACCAGCTAAATCTCCAACAACCCCTCCTCCTAGGGCAATGATTAAGTCTCCTCTTGTAATTCCTTGAACCACAAGATTAGTATATACACTTTTCAACGTATCCAAACTTTTACTTGCTTCACCTGGTTTTACCTTAATAAAATTTGGGTTGAAATTATTCATAATTAACGACTTCTCTAAAGCTTCTCCAAATATTTCATATACATTTTCATCAGTTATTACTGCTATGTTAACTCCCTGGTAAATTTTTTTTATTTCTTTACCTGCATTGCTTATAATGCCATTTTCCATTAGAATTTCGTATTTGTTTTTATCCAAATTGATATTAAGCCTTTTCATAATTTATCTCTTTTCTTAGCATACTACTTTTTTCAAGCAATAGTTTTAACGAATGTAAATCGTCATTGTTAATTATATCATAAATATTGCTAATGTCATTTACTAAACTTGAAAGTTCTGCTAAAATATTTTGCTTATTTTCATTTAGAAGCTGACACCACAAATCACAGTTTATTTCTGCAACTCTAGTAGCATCTTTAAAACTTCCTCCTATGCAATCAATGCTTTTTCCAAATTTAGAATTAATCATGAGAGCACTAGCGATTAAGTGAGGAAGTTGGCTGGTGTAGGCTACAATTTCATCGTGCATTTTTGGTGTTAATTCAATTATTTTCTTAAATCCAATTTTTAGCAATATTTCTTTTAGGAATAATATTGATTGTCTTTTGTTGCTTTCAACTGGTGTAATTATATAATTTGCTCCAATAAATATAGCATCATCTGAAAATTCATATCCCGCAGTTTCTTTACCTGACATTGGATGACCTCCTACGAAATCAAGGTCATCCCTCATTACTTGTCCTAGTTCTTGAACAATTTTGCTTTTTATGCCTGCTGTGTCAGTTATTACTGCATTTTGTTTAAAATGTTCCATATTTCTTTTTATAAAATTCAATGTAGTATCTGGGTAGGTACACATTATTACCAATTGTGAATTTTGAAGAGGATAAATGGGATCAACATAGTAATCATTTATTATTCCTGATCTTTTGGATTCTGTGAGAACATTAATATCCAAATCAACAGCCCAAAGATTTTTAACGTTCAAATTTTTCCTTATTGCCTTGGCAATAGAACCTCCTATGAGGCCTAATCCAACAATTGTAATATTTAAATCTTCTATGTTATTCACATTACACCTCCTGTAATTATATTGTTCTTTCTTCAATAGCTGCTAGTAACTTTAATTTTTCCATAAGATGTTCAAATTTGTCTGGTTTAATAGATTGAGCACCATCCACTAAGGCATTTTTAGGGTCATTGTGAACTTCAATAATTAATCCATCAGCTCCAGCCACTATTGCTGCTTTAGCCAATGGTTCAACCATCCACCATAAACCTGCAGCATGGCTTGGATCAACAATTACTGGCAAATGACTCAACTTTTTAATGGCTGGTATTGCACTTAGGTCCAATGTGTTCCTTGTGAATTTTTCGAAAGTCCTTATTCCACGTTCGCATAAAATAACATTGTTATTTCCTCCAGCCATAATATATTCTGCAGACATAAGCAATTCTTCAATGGTTGCTGAAAGACCTCTTTTTAAAAGAATGGGTTTGTTTGTTTTTCCTAATTGTTTTAAAAGATCAAAATTTTGCATATTTCTTGCTCCAACCTGTATTACATCTACATCCTCAACAAAGTCATCTATAAAATCCGTTGACATAATTTCTGTTACAATAGGAAGTCCTGTTTTTTCTCTAGCAATTTTTAATAATTCAAGACCTTCTTTTTTTAACCCTTGAAAGCTGTATGGAGAAGTTCTAGGCTTAAATGCCCCTCCTCTTAAAAATCCTGCACCTGATTTTTTAACAGATTCCGCAATCCCTAGAATTTGCTCTTCACTTTCAACAGAACACGGTCCTGCAATAATGGCTAATTTTTTGCCCCCGATTGTTTGGTTTCCAACTTTAACTATGGTATTTTCAGGATGAAACAACCTGTTTGATTTTTTGTAAGGTTCCTGTACAAGAATTACTTTGTCGATAGCATTATAGTTCTGGAAAAATCCTGGATCTATGCTGCTTGTATCCCCAACAACTCCTATAATGTGATAATTTAAACCCCTTGATTCATAAACTTCAAACCCATTAAGATGAATTTTTTCCTTTACATCTTCAATTTCTTTTTCGCTAGCATAATTATTTATTACTAATATCATTTTGAACCTCCACGTTTATAATATATTTTTTGTTAAGTTGTAAAAAAAAAGAGCCCATAAAGGACTCTCTAACAATCATAGCTATGATATAATTACTTGCTTACTTAAATGTAATTGTATAATAAAAATTTATGTTGTAATCCCTCGAAAAGGTGTTTATGCAATTTTTTTGTACAAAAATAATAGTAATAATAATTACTACGATAATAGTTATACAAATTAGCTACATAAATGTTTTTTACAACGCCCATTTTTATTTATCTCCATCAATTTAATTTAATTAAAAGTATTGTATCATACAATTTGATGTTGTCAACTATTATTTCAATAAACTTGAAGTAAAAACGAATTAATTCAGTAATGCTATAACTATTATTAAGCCTTAAAACTTCCTATAATTTTCATAAATGGTAATTCTTTTTTCAACTGATATAAAATAGATCTTACATTATTACTTGAAATATTTCCCTCAAAGTCTAAATAAAACATGTATTCCCATGGATTTTTTAAATTAGGTCTAGAATATATATATGACAAATTACAGTTATAATAAGTAAATATAGACAAAACTCCGTCAAGAGAACCAGTTTCATGTGGTACGTTAAAAACAATACTTATTCTGTTATGATCGTCCTCATGCAATAAATTTTCTGATATTGCAGCAAAACGTGTAAAGTTTTGCTTTTGATGATTTATTTGCTTATCAAATATTTTTAGGCCATAATTGGCTGCTGCCTCTGTTGAACAAATGCATGCAATATGCTTGTCATTGAGCTTTGCTATTATTTGTGCTGCAACAGCAGTATTTATTTCTTCAATTGGCTTAATGTTAAGATTTTCAATATACTCTTTACATTGCAAAATTGCTTGTGGATGTGAATGAACTTCTTTAATGTCTTCAATTCTTCCATCAGCAATACCCGCTAGACAATGGTCAACTTTTTTCACGTAAGTGTAATTAATATACAAATCATATTTCAACAACAAATCATAAACTTCGTTTATATAACCTGCTGTTGAATTTTCAATTGGAACAACACCAACATCTGCATTTCCTTCGTAGACGGTCTTAAATACATCTTCAAAAGAAGGTCTGTTAATTAGAGTGCTTTCTCCAAACAAAGTCTTCGCTGCGCTTTCAGAATAGGAATAAGGCAAACCTTGGTAGCATACAGTTTGAGTATTTATTTTTTTTGAATATTGTATATTACCTACGTCCGCATTCGTTTTGAAAAGTAACTTATATTTATTTTTTTTATCTATAGACATTAAATTGTTCGTAAAGCAACTATACTCCATAAAATATTCATTATTTGAGCAA
>JBGUET010000164.1:0-5736 GCA_041821225.1 Sedimentibacter sp. | reverse complement strand
GTAATATCCGAATTCTCCTTCAAGTGGGACAGAGCACTCTATTATTTTTCCGCTGTCACATGCAATAGCTTCTAATATTTCTGTTGCTGTAACAGATGATGTCCACCCACTTGTTCTTTTGCCATTAAGTGCCTGAAATTCCAAGAACCAATCAAGAAGTGTGGATTTTATATGTGTTTTCATATCATTGCTTACCACTAATGGATTGCCCTCATATTTTATTAAATTCATGAGGGGAACTTGATTTTGTCCATGTTCTCCAATACAGTATGCTTCTATTTTATCAAAATCTAAATTTAATTTTTTAGCTAAAGCCCACCTTAGACGAAGACTGTCATTTGCAGAAAATCCAATCATCTTCATTCTGTCACGATTAAGCTTTTTGTATAAATAATAATTAAATACATCAATTGGATTTGTTGCTGTTAATATAATTCCATCTTCATTGTACTTATTAATATTTTCAACAACTTCATCAACTACCTTTATGTTATCCTTTAGATATTCATCTCTAGACACAACTTCTCTTTCTGGAGCCCCTGCAGCAATAAAAATCACTTGACAATCCCCTATATCCTCATAATCTGATGATGTTACTATTGTTTTAGAAAAAGGCATAAGAGCATGCTCCATATCCATGGCATGATGCTTTAATAAGTTTTTTCTTCTGCCTATAATTTTAATTTCATCAAATATTCCCTTTTGAGCTGTCAAAAAAGCTGTAGTCGACCCTATTAGGCCAGTTCCTCCAATAATTGCTAACTTCATTTTTCCTCCTAATTACTTTGTTAATACTAAATAAATAATAATGTTAACAAATGTAAATTGTAATAATAAATTTATACAGATTTCTCTCGGTGAATTTTAAGCGGTTTTTTATATAATATGTATGCTGATGCAATTGTTACTAAAGGACAAACCATGCACAAATACGCATAAGGTGCGTATTGAGTTGCGGTTATTCCAAAAATAGGTTTTATTAAAAAGGAATTTAAATTCCAAGGCATCAAGGGAGCTACAATTACCCCTGTATCAGAAATGGTTCTTGCCAAAACTGTGTTGTCAAGCTCTAATTCTTTGTATTTATTTTGAAGAGTTTTGATTGGTAAAATTATTCCTGCAGTTTGATCACACGTTGCAACTGTTAAAAGAATGCTTATTAATCCAGTTCGCCTAACTAAACTAACTTTTGAGTTGATTCCATGAACTAATTTATCCATGAGAGGCATTAGTACATTGCCCTTTTCAAATATTTTTACTAAAGATATGGCACTTATTACAATAAAAATTGCTTCAATCATGGAAAACATACCACCGCTTACCAAAAGCTTATTAAGCTCTGGTGAATGAGTACTACCGTGATATCCTAAAAAAATCGACTTTAGAACTATTGCAAGAGGCATGTGCTGAAAACTCATGGCAAGTATTGCTCCCACTACTATTCCAACTGATAAAGTAATTACTGATTTTAAACCAGAAACAGAAAGAGCCAATACTATAACTGGCAATATTAAAAGAATAGGCGACGTATTAAATCCTTCTGCAATTGCTTGTTTATATAAAATAAGTTTGCTGTAATCTCCTGAAGTATAATTTGAGCCTATTACGCCATATAATATTGCAGTTATAAATATTGTTGGTATTAAAGTCACAAGCATACTTTTGAAAATATCTCTGTAATTTATATGCAAAGTTGTCATTTCGAGATTAACAAGTCCTGACAAAGGGGAAATCTTATCTGCTATAAATGCACCTGATACAAGTACTCCAACCATTAAATTAAGTGGAATTCCCAGTCCAAGTCCTATTCCACTAAGAGAAATTCCCACTGTACTCAATGTTCCTATTGCAGTTCCCATAAACAAAGATACAGATGTCATTATTAAAAAGGCAGCAAGCAAAAAGTTTACTCCTTCCATGTAAGTAAAACCATAGTACATTATAGTAGGAACAACACCAGATGCAAGCCAAATAGAGGTAGTTGCTCCTATAAACAATATGACAAATATTAAATTTTTCACTTCAAAAATACCAGATATAATTGTTAATATTAATTCTTTTAAGCTGTACCCACTTTTACACAGCACTGCAATTGTAAAGGTTATCCCGACACAAAACCCTATATATAAAGGAATTGAGAATACAATTGAGCATATTATAAATGTCAGGCAAACTGCCATTATTATAACGGGATTTAAAACTAATTGTTTTTTTTTCAAAATTGCACCTCTTGAATTTTAAATAATAAAAAACAAAGTATGAGCAAGAAAATTAAGTTCAATTGCCAAAGAGTTTACTATTGTGCCTAATATGCTATATCCATCAATAGTTTTCAATAAAATTTTTCATTTCTAAGGAAGCTTTGTACACTTCGTTTTTTGTTGCAATACCTTCTTCCACAACTTCACTAACCGCTTCCTTTAAAGAATAATGCTTTTGAATTAATTTGTCAAACAAAATTGCATACAAACTCACGCCCTCATTGTCGCTTTCTTGTTCTTTAAAGTCATTGTTGTAAACAACGACAACATATTCTCCTCTTTCAACATTTTCATGATTTTTTAATTGTTCCAATACACAATCAACACTTCCATAAAATGAATTTTCATGGAGCTTTGTAAGTTCCTTTAAAACACAAATTGTTGAATTTGGCATATTAGACTTTATATTTTCCACTAAATTAATCACTCTTTTGGGAGATTCATACAATACGAATGTCTTAATTGGATTTTTAATCATTTTTTTTACGGCTGCATCTAATTCGCTTTTCTTCCTTGGCAGAAATCCATAAAAAGCAAATTCAAAGGTATCTATTCCTGCTATTGAAAGTGCTATTGTAACTGCTGAAGCACCTGCAAGACCAATTACCTCTATTCCAGCTTCCCTAGCTGATTTAACCAATTCATACCCTGGGTCAGATATGCATGGTGTCCCTGCGTCGGTAACTAAAGATACAGTTATTTCATCATTTAGAATTTCATTGACTATTTCTTGGCTTCTGCTTTTTTCATTAAATTTATGATATGAAACTAGTTTTGTTCGTATATCAAAATGATTCAAAAGCTTTTGAGTATGCCTTGTATCTTCAGCCAAAATTAAATCGCTACTCTTTAAAGTTTCAATAGCCCTTTCAGTCATATCCTGAAGGTTTCCTATAGGTGTAGGCACTACATATAATTTACTCATTGTTTTCTCCTATTGTTTCTATTACGGGGACATTCCTCTCGTCCCCAGATACTATCCCTATTTCAGAGGTGTGTTCCCCCTATTGACGGGGACATTCCTCTCGTCCTGAGATTCCATCCCTATTGTAGAGGTGTGTCCCCCCTCCTCTAACTTGCATAATGCAAATTTAATTTCTGTGTAGGATACATCATCTGGCAATGCTTCTTTAATTGGTTTCAATTTATCTTTTCCTATTTCTTCTAAGACTTTTATTATTAGCACCTCATGTTCTTGTGATAAAAAATCTCTGTAATTAATTTCAAAACCTATATTAGCGCAATCAACTAAATGGCTTTCCACCGTTGTAATGGATAAACCTCTTTCATTGGCTATGTCTTGCACACTTTTCCCCTGTGTATAAAGATGGTAACTTATAGCTTTTGTGTCTTGTTTGTTTGATTTTTTATCAACTTCAATATTCTCATTTTGCTTATTGGAATTATTTAAAAAATCATCTTGCGTGGGTGTCTCTTCACTTTTGCTTGATAATTCTATATTGTTTTTTTGTATGTAACATTCAATGGCTTCCATGAATTGGTTGCCATATTTTGCAGCCTTTACTTCACCAACCCCTGACACTTTAAGAAATTCAGCTTTTTTTAATGGATATTTTGTACACATATCTTTTAATGATGCATCTGAGAACACTATAAATGGTGGAACTCTCATGGTGTCAGCAATTTCTTTTCGCAGTGTTCTTAAAATTTCAAACAAATCATTTTCATATCCTGTCACTAGATTATCTTTAGAAGATTTCACCGCAAATACTTTTTTAATACTAACAGTCTGCCTGCCTCTTAAAACTTCATTTCCAGATTGAGATATTCTTAAAACAGGATATTTGTCACCAGATATATTTATATATCCATCTGAAATCAAATAAGATATTATTTCTTTTAAAACGTCCTTATCATACTCTTTCATAATAGAGTATGTGCTTAACTTGTGAAAGTTCAAAGCCTTTATTCTTTTATTATTGCTACCTTTCAACACATCAATAACTACATTGCTGCCAAATCTTTCACCCATTCTGTAAATGCATGACAATATTTTTTGAGATTCTAAAGTCATGTCCTTGCCTTCGATTTTACTTAGACAGTTGCTACAGTTATTGCAATTGTCTTTATCATAACTAGAATCGAAGTAATTTATTAAATACTTTCTCAAGCATTTGTCTGTATTACAGTAATTAGTCATGTCCCTTAATTTGGCATATTCATTTGATTTGATGCTTGTGTCACCGCTGTTTTCTATAAGGAAATTGTTCATAACAATATCTGAAGTACTGAACAGCAAAATACATTCTGAAGGTTCTCCATCACGTCCTGCCCTACCTGCCTCTTGATAATAGCTTTCAATATTTTTAGGCATGTTATAGTGAATTACAAATCTAATATTTGATTTGTCAATGCCCATTCCAAACGCATTTGTTGCCACAACAATATCTGCATCATCATACAAGAAGGCATCTTGATTTTTAATTCTTTCCTTGTCGCTTAATCCTGCATGATACTTTACTGCCTTATGTCCTGCACCTGTAAGCTTTTTGCATACCTCATCTGTCAATTTTCTCGTAAGACAATATATAATGCCTGACTTACCTTTGTTTTCTTCCACGTATTTCAATAAATAAGGAAGCTTTTTATTTATTCTTTCAACTTTAAAATTCAAATTTTCTCTATCAAAACCTGTAATTATTTCGTAGTGACTTTTTAAATCTATTAATTTTATTATATCTGCTTTTACTTGGGGCGTAGCTGTTGCAGTAAAAGCTGACACAACAGGATAGTCTGTTATACTTCTTAAATCCTTGATTTTTAAATAGCTTGTTCTAAAATCGTGTCCCCACTGGGATACACAGTGAGCCTCATCAACTGCAATCATTGAAATTTTAATATTTTTCAAAAGATCTAAAAAATTTTGAGATTCTAATCTTTCTGGTGCTACATAAAGAAGCTTATATTTGTTATTTTCTGCCTCATACATTATTTGTCTAAGTTCTTTTAATGACAATGAGCTATTAATAAAGGCTGATGGTATACCCATTTGCTGTAGTGTATCCACTTGGTCCTTCATTAGGGATATGAGAGGTGAAATTACTATAACAGTCCCATCCATTATTAATGCAGGGATTTGGTAGCAAAGGGATTTTCCTCCCCCTGTGGGCATAATTGCTAAAACATCTTTGTGAGACAAGATATTTTCGATTATTTCTGCCTGTCCATTTCTAAAGGATTCATATCCATAATATTTTTTCAACAACTCATAGGCTTTTTTTAACATTTTATACCCCTTAATGTACTCCGTTCAAAACAAATATTTAATATTTAAAATATAAATTTCATTCAAGTATACCATGAAAAGTGACGATAATAAAGTTAAAAAACGCAAAAAAAAACAGAGACTTAAAAAGTCTCCATTTCTTATTTGGTGCCGTAGAGAGGACTTGAACCTCCACGGTATTGCTACCAACGGATTTTGAGTCCGCCACGTCTGCCATTCCATCACTAC
>JBGUET010000163.1:0-5918 GCA_041821225.1 Sedimentibacter sp. | reverse complement strand
TTCGACATAAGTACCTTCTGAAGGATGCATGCATTGTTTGTGAACAACTGTTACTTCTTCAAGTCCCATTTTTTCTCCGCATTTGATTGCAGCAAATTCAGCTGTTCTTTCATCTAATGGCAAGAAAATTGACAATAATACAGTTCCGTCTGCTCTCCACTCAACTTCTGGTTTAACAAGGTTTGTTTCATAATATTTAGCTCCATCCTCAAGTCTCTTATTAACATTATCATTCTCATCTAATTCATCGATATATATAATTTTAGAGTGATCTTCAAATGTATCTCCCCCAATTGCATCACTTGCCTTCTTGAATTGTTTTGGAATGTTGTTGTACCCATAATGAACTGATACAGGAGCAAAATAATCCTCATCTCTCTCATAGACGAACCCGTAGCCAATACCACCTTCAATTTCTCTTGCAATACCGTCTCCGTTTCTTTCAGGATATTTTCCGCTGTCTATGAAGAATCCTTGCTCAACAGCTTTAAAGTAACCTCCTACTTCAAGCATTTCTTCTAGGAATAATATTGCTCTTTCCTTAAGCTCTCGAACTTCATTTCCTAAAGGTCCTTCTCTGTCTATTTTAACCATTTCTCTCAAGCCATCCATACCATTGAGAGCTTGTTTAGCTGTCATTATTCCTGCAATATTATTGTAATGCCACGGAACATTTCTTCCTTCATCAGGAGTTATAGTTGACTGGATATCAGCACTTGTAAGTCTTGAAATCATCATGTTCATGGTATGAGTAACAGCAGCTTCCCTGGTATCTGATTCCATGTACTTTGTATTTTGCTGAGCCCTCATTTTATAATCTTTAAACAAGTCACGAAGTGCAACTGCGTAAGGCAAGTCAAGTCTCATGCATGGTGCAGGAGGAGCTGTTGGAGGAACTGTTGATAATGCTATGTTCTCTGGCTTAATACCAACCTTTTTTGAGAACATAGAGTTAATGGCATGTTGAACCATTAATTCAGGCATTACTTTCCATGCCTGCATAGCAGTAGCATTTGCATTATGAGCACCATCTATTTGCAGCATATCTGCCCAAGCCATTATTTTTTTTGCTTCGCATGCATCACAAAAGCTTCTAACCATATTAACATTTCTGTACAACACATTGTATTGCGGATCTTGGTGGGCTCCGTTAACTCCTTCTTCTGCAAACATTACTGCTATATCCGGACCTGCTACGCCAGAAATATAAGAATGAAAGTTTATAGGACGACCAACTTCATCTTCAATTAAATCACATGCTTTTCTAGAAGCCCTAACCTGCTTTCTAGTAACCATAATTCCACCGATGCCTTGGTTTGTACCTTCAAGCAATGAATCTATGTGAGACTGTCCTGCTGTTCTTATAACCATCAAGTGATCAGCCCCGTGCCATGCGGCCATTCTCATTCTTCTAATATCATCTTCAAATCTTCCAGAAGCTATTTCTGTAGTTATAACGCAATCTGGCTGAGGGTCAATATATCCAAATCCTCTGCTTCCTGGTAATGGAATATAATTTTTTAATCCTTCTGATATTTCTTTATATTCAAAATCACCAACTGTTCTAGGTTCGTTTCTTCCTTCTCTCCAGTGCCATCCACGACGTCTAGGTTCATATTTATCTAAATTTTCCAATAATTCTTTAATGTCTAATTTTTTGTTAGGTTCAAGTTTCATAATATACCCTCCTTAAAACAACGATTCAACATCATCCCAATGTCTTCCGTTTGCAAGCTCAACACCAGCTTCACGAACAGAAACTCCAAGATGTTTTGAAAGTCTCCAAACAACGTTTCCTGCACCTTTTCCCATTAAACCCTTGTTCATAACACCTTCCACAATTGGTTTTACTTCCAGGCTTGAGAAACCCATTCTTAAAAGAACACTTCTTTCAACAGATGGTGTTGTATTCTTTTTCCCCAACTCCAAAAGAGGGTCCACTACTTGTTCTGCTAAATTCCAAAATTTATCATATAATTCTTCATCTGAAAGATTTGCCAAATGAGCTCGTCTTTGTTGAAAATCATCAGCTCTTTTCATATTTTTTTCCTCCTGAATAATACTTTTATTAATACTATCTACAAAAAGGCGTGTTTTCATACGCCTTTTCAATTTTAGAAAGATTCTATTGCATTTTTAACAAATTCAATGTCTGTATTTGTTTCCTTAGCTAAAAATTCAATATCTTTTTCTGTTGGTGTTACTTTGTAATTTTCCAATGCATTTTTTATTAGTGATTTTCTCATGTGATTCAAATCTGCATCTGCTGCTTTTATTAAAGAAGGATGTGATGGAAGTATTATATTCTTCCCAGGTACTTCATCCTTTGGGTCACCAAACTTTATTTCTATTCCATTTTCTCTAGCAAAAGACAGTTGCGGCTGAATGTGCTTGCCTGCTCCTGTGTATTCTGTCTCTTGAACAACTATCATTTGATCTTCATCAAGTTCTTGTGCTAATGAAAATGCTGCTGTTAATGCGGTATTTCCTGCTGGGCCCTTTTCTAATCCTTCCAAACTTGCTAGTGCTTCAGTAATGTAGAATACTGAACCTTGCTGCACTGTCAAATATCTTTCCATGTATCTTAATGGTCTAGCTGCTGAACGTGGAACATCTGATCTGTCAGGCCATGTTGAATATGGCATTCCAAATCCAGTGTGTCCTGTTGTAAAGGATTTTTTATTGAATTGTGTGTCAGAAGCCATGTGAAGACCAGAAAGGTCAACACTTGCTGCAACTATTTTTGACTGTGCTCCAGCTTTTATAAGTCCTCTTGCTGTTCCTGTCAAATTTCCGCCACCTGCGTTTGTTGCAACTACTACATCTGGATCTTTTCCATATTTTTCTCTAAACTGCATAGCTATTTCATATCCTAATGTTTCTACACCTGCTATAGCAAATGGAGTGTACAATGAGCAATTGAAATATCCAGTCTCCTCTAACAATACTAAAAATGAATAGAATAGTTCCGGCCCAACAGAAAGTTGCACTACCTCTGCTCCTAAAGCTTCGCACTTTCTTGCTTTTTCTATTATTTCAGGCTGTCCTATCCCTCTCGAGTCATAACATTCCTGAACTACTATGCATTTCAACCCATACATTGCTGCTTGAGAAGCAACTGCTGCACCATAGTTTCCGCTTGTTGCAGCTATGACACCTTTGTAGCCAAGTTTTTTTGCGTGATATACTGATGTTGCTGCTCTTCTTGCTTTAAAACTTCCTGATGCATTTGCTGCTTCATCTTTTATGAATATTCTAGCTCCCTTGCCTGCTGGTGCACATTTTCTTGCAAGTGCCGTCAAATTTCTAAGTTCAATTATTGGCGTATTTCCAACACCGTGTTCTGATTGCATCTTTTGAATTTCATCAAGACTGTATCCAGTTTCTTTCATCATTTTTTCATAGTCAAATGCAATTGAACCACTTTCAAATACTGAAAAATCCAATCCTGTTGATTGTTTCATTATTTCTGGTCTTCTAGCCATAACTGCTGCATAACTCATATCTTTACTCATTTTCAGCACCTCCAAATAAAATTTCTCTTACTTGTTCGCTTATTTTCAACAGTTCAGGAACAAATTTACCATAATCATGCTTGTAATATGGATTAGATTCCAACAATGTTCCTTTTTCAGTACGCTTTGTTCTTGTTAGAACAGTTACTTCATCTCCAACATTTGCATCTTGTTGCAAATATCCTTTAACCCACAATTCCATAGGCACTTGTTTTGTATCTTCTGGTACTTGAGGTGCCCTTTGTGATGGTTCTAAAATATTTCTGTGAATTAAAACCCATTCACCTTTTTTTATCATTTAAAACACTTCCTTTATATTTTTCAATTGATTTACAATTGTTGCACAGTCTCATTCATCAATGTATTTGCTCCTTTTGGTCGCACACATTGGGAATTCGTTGCGAATGACCTACCGCTATTTTTTCTGCACTTTCGTTTGAAAAAATTAGGTTTAGGGCATCTTTATTTTACTATTTTGCAATCTAAATCTATAAGATCTCTCATGTCTCCCATAATAGCTCTTGGAACAGGTAAAGTAATCATTGATTGCAATCCTGGTTTAGCATTGATAATTTGAGGTATCATGTTGACGCACATTGCTATTGTTCCTATTCCTCCAGGAACTTCTGGTGAATTAACCATATTAATATTAGGAGTTCCTTTGATTATTACATAATCACCTGTATTAACCCCAACTTGCTCTGGTTCTATTTGCTGTGGATGATCCATTTCAATTTTTAAATCTCCATCTATGTAGCCGTAGCCCTTCATAGCAACTCCTGCTACATTTCCTGCTTTTGCAAATCCGTAAGGAGACTTTCTATCAACATCTGTAACTATTGGCTCCATTGAAGTAGTTACTTTTTCAACTTTCCATCCAATAGCATCCGATATCATGTTAATTGATTCTTTGAATCCAACATGTCCTGCCAAATGTCCTGTTTCAACACCTTTTTTGAATTCATCAACTGTAATGCCTATTCCTTGTTCTGTCATAACAGTTGGTCCGAATGGAGAAAGACTGTTGACTCTTCTTGATACAATGTGGTCCACTGATTCACAGCATCCAGTCATTATTACAACCAACAAATCCATTATTAGACCTGGGTTTATTCCAGTTCCAAGAATGGAAACTCCGTTAGCTTTAGCAATTTCATCTAATTGAGAAGCAAGTTCAGGCTGCTGAGCTTTTGGATAAGCCATTTCTTCAGCGCTTGAAACAACGTTTATTTTTTTCTCTAAAACGAATTTTAATCTATCAAAAGCCACTTTTGTATATGAATCTGTACAGCATAAAACAACATCTGCTGATTTTTCAGTTATTACTTCCTCTGGAGTTCCAACAAATACTTCAGGTCTGTCTCCTTTTTCAACGCCGATCAATTCATACATGCTCTTTCCAAGCTTATTGCCTCTTCCAACTGCACCTACAATATCAACACCTTTTTTATTCAACAACATTTTAGCCATTCCTGAGCCCATAGCACCAAGTCCCCAAATGATAACCTTTACATTTTGCATTTTTAGATCCTCCTAATTTTTTATATACTTAATATATTATAAGCAATAATCATGCCAACATACGCAAATTCTATGTTCTAAAATATTGCTGAGCTACACACACTTAAACTTCCATTGCTGCCCCACTCTTTAATTAGCTCTCATTTATACTTATAGATTAATTACATATTTATACTATTACTAATACCCAAAATTCTTTATGAAAAAAGCAAATAAATTTGCAGTTAGTGCAAATTTATTTGCTTTTTTTGTTTATAGGTTTATTCCATATTTTTTAATTTTATGTTGTAATGTTTGTCGCTTGATTTTTAATGTTTCAGCAGATTTTGTAATGTTATTATTATTGATATTAAGAGCATTCTCAATAATTTTTTTTTCTAATTTTTCCAAGTATTCATCTATACCTTCATTTCCCATCTCTTCTTGAATATCGTTATATTCAAGCTCTTCTCTTTGAATATAAAAACTGCTACTATCTAAAGTACGTACTTGGTCATCAGACATGCTCACTGCAGCCATAATAATATTCTCCAATTCTCTTACATTGCCTGGATATTCATAATTCAAAAGACTTTCTTTAGCTTCATGGGATATAGAAGCAATATCTTTATTAAGTCTTTCGTTGTATTTTTGAATAAATTTATTTGCAAGCATGAGTACATCCTCTCTTCTTTCTCTTAGAGGTGGTATACGTATTTGAATAACATTAAGCCTGTAATACAAGTCTTTTCTAAGCTTTCCCTGTTTTAAAATTATTTCAGGATGTTCGTTACTCGTGGTAATTATTCTTACATCAATTGGAATATCTTTTGTTCCTCCAACACGTCTTATATAATTTTCCTGAAGAACTCTCAAAAGTTTAGCTTGAAGCTCATATGGCAT
>JBGUET010000162.1:0-5997 GCA_041821225.1 Sedimentibacter sp. | reverse complement strand
GAAGTGCACCAAACACTGAAATGACTAATACTACAATTTTTGTCTTGCTGATTTTTTCCTTAAGAAAAAAATGAGCCAGCAAAATTACAAAAGCAGGGGAAAGTTTATTCAGCATGACAGCATCCGCTGCCAACATTTTTGTTGTGGCATAAAAAAACAATATAATTCCTAAAAAGCCAAATAAGTATCTTAAGAAGAGTTTCATTTGATTTTCTGCAAGACCAAGATAACGCAAATTATTTTTTCTCAAAATAAAAAAAGATACTGCAAGGCATATGAAATTTCTGAAAAAAATTTTTTCAAACAAAGGTATGTTAGTTAAAAGTTTGACTATTATTTGCATTGAAGAAAATGTTAATACAGAAAAAAGCATTAATAATATAGATTTGTTTTTTTTAGTCATGTAATTCTCCATTATATGAGATACGATTAATATGCTCAAAAATATCTATATTATGATATTAAAGTTTCAAAAATTTACATAGAATATTTTATTAATTATGTTATAATGATAAGGTTAAAAATATAATTTGAATTTACTAAATTTTGTTTAATAAAGTAAGAGGTGCACTAATGTTAAGAATACAGCAAGTTAAGCTTTCTATAGAACATACAGAAGATGATCTGCTTTTAAAAGCAGCAGAGGCTTTGAAAGTAAAAAAAGAAGAAATTAAAACTCTTTCAGTATTTAGAAAATCAATAGATGCTAGAAAAAAAGATGAAATAATGTTTATATATGCTTTGGATGTTGAACTTTACAATGATATAAAGATTTCTAAAAGAAACAACAACGTATCCTTAGTTGAGCCATTCATATATGAAGTAGAAACAACGGGAGAAAAATTGTTAAGTATGAGACCTGTTATTGTTGGAAGTGGTCCAGCAGGTTTGTTTTGTGCATTACTCCTTGCTGAAAAAGGCTATAAACCAATAATATTGGAGAGAGGCAAAAAAGTTAAGGAACGTGTTAAAGATATTGAAAAGTTCTGGAAGGATGGAACTTTAAATGAAAACTCAAATATTCAATTTGGAGAAGGTGGAGCAGGAACTTTTTCTGATGGGAAATTAAATACACTTATTAAGGACCGGTCTAAAAGAGGCAAAAAAGTTCTTGAGGAGTTTGTTGAAGCAGGGGCCCCTTCTGAAATCACATATATTAACAAGCCACATATAGGAACTGATTTATTAAGAAATGTTATAGTAAATATAAGAAAAAAAATTATGAGTCTAGGCGGAACATTTAGATTTGAAGAATGCGTTACAGACATTATAGTTAAGGATAACAGCATTTACCGCATAGTGACGGAAAGTGATATAATTGAAACTGATATACTAGTATTAGCTATTGGTCACAGTGCTAGAGATACTTTTGAAATGCTTAATACTAAATTAGAGCTTAAAGCTAAACCTTTTTCAATAGGAGTTCGTATTGAACATCCGCAAAACATGATAAGTGTTGCTCAATATGGAGAGATGGCATCCCATCCTAACTTAGGACCTGCTGACTATAAATTTGTTCATAAGTGTAAAAATGGACGAAGTGTATATACATTTTGCATGTGTCCAGGAGGTCTTGTTACAGCTTCTGCTTCTGAAAAAGGAGGGGTTGTTACAAATGGTATGAGCTTCCATGAAAGGGATTTAGAAAATGCTAACTCAGCAATAGTAGTTTCTATAAATCCAGAAGATTTTGGGGGAGAAAATGACCCAATGGCTGGTATAGAATTTCAAAGGCAGTGGGAGCGTAAAGCGTTTGAGCTTGGTGGTGGAAATTACCGTGCACCAGTACAACTCTTTAAGGATTTTAAAGAAAAGAAAGTTTCAACTTCTTTTGGAGAAATATATCCTACTTATAGACCTGGTTCAACATTTGCAAATCTGTGGGATTGTCTTCCTGTCTACGTGTGTGATAACCTAGTAGAGGGAATTGAAGCCTTTGGCAAATGGCTTACTGATTATGATAGGCCAGATGCAGTTCTAACAGGTGTTGAAACAAGAACTTCATCGCCACTAAGAATAACAAGAGATGATGATTTGCAAAGCAATGTAAGGGGAATTTATCCCTGTGGAGAAGGTTCTGGATATGCAGGTGGAATAATGTCTGCATCTATAGATGGACTTAAAGTTGCGGAACAGATTATTAAGACATTTAAACCAATTAATAATATAACAATAGAGGATTGATATAATGAGAATAGCTGTTATTGGCGGAGGTGCTTCCGGACTTTTAGCCGCCATAGCTGCCGCTAGAAACGGGGCTGAAGTTACAATATATGAAAAAATGAATAAAGTTGGAAAAAAAATACTGGCTACTGGAAATGGTAGATGTAATTATACAAACATGTACATGTCAATTGACAGATATCACAGCAAAAATATAAAACGTGCCGAAAATGTAATGAATTATTTTGATTTGCAAAAAACCTTATCTTTTTTTGAAGATTTGGGAATTTATCCATATGTTGATGAAACTGGAAAAGTATATCCTAACTCATTGCAAGCATCAAGTGTGTTAGATGTTTTGAGATATGAAGCGGCAAGGCTTAAAATTGAAGAAGTAACAGATTTTGAGGTTGTGGAATTAAGGAAGAATAAAGATAGATTCAGTATTATAGGTAGTGATAGAACATTTAACACTGATAAAGTAATTTTATGTACTGGTGGAAAAGCAAGCCCGCAACTTGGATCTGACGGATTTGGGTATGAATTAGCAAAATCATTAGGGCACAAAATAATCGAACCATCACCTGCTTTGGTGCAGTTAAAACTTAAAGGAAAATATTTCAAAAAAATAGCTGGAATAAGATTCGATGGTATTGTAAAAGGCTTTACTGAACAAAATCTCATTAGAGAAGATGAAGGTGAAATATTGTTTACTGAATATGGAATTTCAGGACCTCCAGTTTTGCAAATAAGCAGAAAAGTTATTGAAGCCATGAATAAAGAGGAACGAGTTTTTATTTCAGTAGATATGTTTCCAAACTTAACAAAGGCTATGCTTCATGATATACTTAGAGATAGATTTTTTAAAATAGGATACAAGGGCATTGAAGATGGACTTGTTGGTTTTATAAATAAAAAGTTTATTCCGGTTGTTCTAATGGAAGCAGGTTTTGAAAAACTAGATAAAAAATGCGAAAAATTAAATAAGAAAGAAATATATAAAATAATAGAAGTATTAAAAGATTGGAAATTTGAAGTTACAGGTCACAATACTTGGCAACAGGCACAGTGTACTGCAGGGGGAGTAGATTTATCAGAAGTTAACCCTAATACTCTTGAATCGACAAAATCAAAAG
This sequence comes from Sedimentibacter sp., assembly GCA_041821225.1. Taxonomy (GTDB): domain Bacteria; phylum Bacillota; class Clostridia; order Tissierellales; family Sedimentibacteraceae; genus Sedimentibacter. The sequence goes on along the minus strand of JBGUET010000162.1, from coordinate 2,698 downwards.
GTCTGTATTTAGCAGGAGAAATACTTGATGTTGATGGAGACTGTGGTGGATTTAATTTACAGTGGGCATGGAGCTCAGGCTATTCAGCAGGTTATTTTAGTTCAATATAATAGAGAGAGGACAAATTATGAAGAAGTTTTTAGAAAAAGTCTTTGGTTCGTACAGCGCAAAGGAAGTTAAACGAATAGAGCCTATTGTAGATACAATAATGTCATTAGAAAGTGATATTGAAAAGTTATCTGACAGCCAGTTACGTGATAAGACAGAAGAATTTAAACAAAGACTTTCAAATGGAGAAACAAAGGACGATATATTGCCAGAAGCTTTTGCTGTTGTTAGAGAGGCTGCATGGAGAGTTCTAGGACAAAAGCATTACAGGGTACAGTTAATAGGTGGAGTAGTTCTTCATCAAGGACGTATTTCAGAAATGAGAACAGGTGAAGGAAAAACTTTAGTTTCAACTTTGCCAGTTTATTTAAATGCATTAGAAGGTAAGGGCGTCCACGTAATAACAGTAAATGATTACTTGGCAAGTCGTGACTGTGAATGGATGGGAAAAGTTCATAATTTTCTTGGGCTTTCTGTAGGATGTGTTGTCCATGGAATAACAAAACAGGAAAGAATTAATGCATACAAAAGCGATATCACTTATGGAACTAACAATGAGTTTGGTTTTGACTACCTAAGAGACAACATGGTAATACGTAAAGAAGAAATGGTTCAAAGAGACTTGAACTACTGTATTATAGATGAGGTTGACTCTATTTTAATAGATGAGGCAAGAACACCATTAATCATTTCCGGTGAAGGAGATGAATCAACATCACTGTATGAAACTGCTAACAACTTTGTTATCCCATTAACAGGCAAAATACAATTGCCTGAAGAAAAGAAAACAAAAATGGACTATATGATGGGTGATGTTGATGAAGATGACACTGTTGATTTTATAGTTGATGAAAAAGGCAAAAATGCAACTTTGACTGCAAGTGGAATTTCAAAAGCTGAAAGATTCTTCAATATTAGTAATATGGCTGACCAAGAGAATATGGAAATATCACATCATATTAGTCAAGCCTTGAAAGCTCACAATACAATGAGAAAAGATATTGATTACATTGTAAAGGACGGAGAGGTTCTAATTGTTGATGAATTCACTGGACGTATTATGTACGGAAGAAGATATTCAAACGGTCTTCACCAGGCTATTGAAGCAAAAGAAAAAATAGAAGTAAGGAAAGAATCAAAAACATTGGCTACAATTACATTCCAAAATTATTTTAGAATGTACAAAAAATTATCTGGTATGACAGGTACTGCTAAAACTGAAGAAGATGAATTTAGAGAAATTTACGGTGTTGATGTAATAGAAATTCCTACTAACAAAGATGTTGTAAGAAATGATATGCAAGATGTTGTTTACAAGGGAGAAAAAGGTAAGTACAACGCTGTAATTGAAGAAATTTCTGAAAAGCACAAAACAGGACAGCCAATATTGGTAGGAACTATTTCAATAGAAAAATCAGAATTATTAAGTAAAATGCTGAAAAAGCAAGGTGTTAAGCATGAAGTATTAAATGCTAAGCAGCATGAAAAAGAAGCTGAAATTGTTGCTCAGGCTGGTCGTTTTGGTTCTGTAACAATTGCCACAAACATGGCCGGCAGAGGTACTGACATAGTTCTTGGTGGTAATCCGGAATATCTAGCTAAACATAAAATGAAATCTAAAGGTTTTTCTGATGAAAATATTGTACTAGCTGATGGCTTCAATGAAACTGAAGATCCTGAAATTATGGAAGCAAGAATCTTGTACAAACAATTATTGGAAGAATCAAAAAATGAATTAAAAGATGAACAGCAAAAGGTAAGAGATGCAGGAGGACTTCACATCATAGGCACGGAACGCCATGAATCAAGGCGTATTGATAATCAGTTAAGAGGCCGTGCTGGTAGACAAGGAGACCCTGGTTCAACTCGCTTTTATATATCCTTAGAAGATGATTTAATGAGACTTTTCGCGGGAGATAAAGTTAAAACAATAATTGAAACTTTGAAAATGCCTGAAGATGAGCCTTTAGAAGCAGGTATGCTTACAAGGACAATTGAAACTGCTCAGGGAAGAGTCGAAGGAAGAAACTTTGAAATAAGAAAGCATGTTCTTCAATATGATAATGTAATGAACAAGCAAAGAGAAGTAATTTATTCCGAAAGAAAAAGAGTTCTTCTTGGTGAAGACCTAAAAGACTATGTTTCTAAAATGATTGATGAACTTATTGAAAAAGGTATAAAAATGTATACCACTGATGAAAGATTCAGTGACAATTGGGATATAAAAGGATTTGAAAAATATATAGCTGAAACATTTTATATGCTTATTTCTTTTGAAGGTATAGCGAAGGAAGACATTACAAAAGATGTTCTTAGAGAACGAGCAAGAAGTTCAGTAGACAGACACTATGAAAGGCAAGAATTAGAATTTGGAACAGAGACTTTCAGAGAAATAGAAAGAATTGTTCTTTTAAGAAACGTAGACACAAAATGGATTGATCACATAGATGCAATGGACCAATTAAGACAGGGAATAGGTCTTCGTGCCATTGGAAATGAAGATCCAGTAAGAGCATATCAAGTTGAAGGTTTTGATATGTTTGAAGAAATGACTACATCAATACAGGAAGATACAGTTAGAATGCTTATG
>JBGUET010000161.1:0-6001 GCA_041821225.1 Sedimentibacter sp. | reverse complement strand
ATGTCTTATGCATGGATGTATGGATGTGCAAAAATGGGAATGCATTTTGTAGCATACGGACCAAAAGATCTAATGGAAAAAATAGATAAAGAAGTAGTTAGAAAAGCTAAAGAAGTAGCAGCATATACAGGTGGAACCATAGAAATATCCGATGATATAAATTCAGTGAAAGATGCTGATGTTATATACACAGACGTTTGGGCTTCCATGGGAGAAGAATCACAAATACCTGAAAAAGTAAAAATGCTTACACCTTACAAGGTAACAATGGACTTATTAAAAGCTACAGAGAATGATGATGTAATATTTATGCATTGTTTACCAGCATTCCACGATTTTGAAACGAAGATGGCAAAAGAACAAAAGGAATTAGGATTCGATATAAGAGAAGTAACTGATGAAGTGTTTAGAAGCAGACATTCTGTAGTGTTTGATGAAGCAGAAAATAGAATGCATACAATAAAGGCAGTTATAGTTGCTACTATAGCTTAATTGGTCAATGTAAATATATAACGAAAGGAACTGAAAATGGATAAAATAATAAAAGTAGTTATAGCACTTGGTGGTAATGCACTAGAAGATAAAAGTATGCCACCTACAGCAGAAGCACAATTAGAAATTATAAAAAAAACTTCAGAATATTTAGCAGATATAAGTTGTGCTGGCTATGAAATTGCCATTGTTCATGGTAATGGACCACAAGTTGGAAGATTATTGCTAGCAGCAGAAACAGCAAAGAATGTTACGCCTCCAATGCCATTTGATGTATGTGGTGCAATGACTCAAGGTTATATAGGATACCATATTCAGCAAGGTTTGAAATATTCTTTGGCTAAAAGAAATAGACCACTTCCCGTTGTAACTGTAGTAACGCAGGTTGTAGTTAACAAAAATGACCCTGCATTTAACAATCCTACAAAGCCAATTGGATTGTTTTATACTGAAGAAGAAGCAAAAAAATTAGCGGATGAAAAGGGATATACAGTAAAAGAGGATGCTGGTAGAGGATGGAGAAGAGTTGTTCCTTCACCATTACCAGAGAGAATAATAGAAGTGGATACAATAAAAAGATTGTGGGATTCCACAATTGCTATAGCATGTGGCGGTGGTGGGGTACCAGTTATAGAAAATGCCGATGGATCGGTTGAAGGTATTGCAGCAGTCATAGACAAGGATTTAGCCGCAGAAAAGCTAGCAGAGGATATTGATGCAGATATTTTAATGATATTGACTGAAGTTGAAAAAGTATTTATCAATTTCAATAAGCCAAATCAGCAAGAATTATCCCACATAAGCACTAAAGAAGCTGAAAAGTACATGGAAGAAGGACATTTTGCTCCTGGTAGCATGCTTCCAAAAGTATTAGCTTCAATTAAATTTGCACAATCAAAACCAGGAAGAAAATCAATTGTAACATCTTTGTATAAGTCAATGGATGCATTAAATGATTTAACAGGAACTCTAATTCAAGATTAGTAAAAACTGCAACTTTAAAATTTAATATATAATTAAAGGTTACCCATGAGATAAACACCATAAAAAGTTTTAGCTTGTGGGTTTTTCTATGTGATTAATTTAAAGAAAATGTAGTGCCATACCTAAAAAAATAATGATGTTATAAAGAAATCGAAAATCTTTTTAGTAATTTGTATTGTACGAATAAAAAACCAAAGCATCTAAATGGATGCTTTGGTTTTTCTTGCTTAAATATTTTGTTCTTGCAATTGTTTTAAAATTTCTTTTGTTGTTTGACCTTCAATTTCTTTTAAGGACACCAAAGATCTTCCTTCTTTTCTTGAATCAATATTTCTAAAAGCATTGGTTAGCATAAGTTTGATACGATTGATTTGGTTTACCTCGCTCATTCCTGCATCAAAGTCTATAGGTACAATATTTGATATTGGATATGCATCTTTTAGCTTTTTAATCATACCCTTGCCGGTTATATGATTTGGTAGGCACGCAAATGGCTGAAGGCACAAGATATTGTCAACTCCACTGTCTAAAAGCTCAATCATTTCCGCCGTTAAAAACCACCCTTCTCCAGACTGATTAGCGAGAGATAAGAAATTTTTAGCTTTATTAGCAAGGTCTTCTATATTTGATGGAATTGAAAATCTTTTCGAATGTTCAAAGGCTTTTATACTTGCTTTCTTATATGATTGAAGAGTTTTAACAGCTACATAGCTTAGTGTCTTGGATTTTTTTGTTCCACTCAACAACTCATCAAATTTAACAATACCATTAAAAGCACTGTACGAGAAGAAATCCAACAAATCAGGAACTACAACTTCAGCACCTTCTTCTTCTAAAAGTGAAAACACATCATTGTTTGCGTTAGGGTGGAATTTAACAAGGATTTCACCAACTATTCCTACTCTAGGCTTTCTTATACTTTCATTGAGTTCTATATTATCAAAATCTTGGACAATATGATTTAGTGCCTGGATGAAACCTTTAACGTTACCAGATTCTATTACTTTGTGACATTTTCCAACCCATTCTTTATAAAGTGCATTTACAGATCCTTTTACTTTTTCATATGGTCTTGTTCTGTAAGTGACACGCATTAATGTATCTCCAATTACAATAGACATAATCAATCTATTGATAAAAGGAACTGTAAATTTAAATCCTGGCTGTTTTTCCAAACCAACTACATTAAAGGAAATTATTGGTATGTGACCATATCCTGAGTCGTTTAATGCCTTTCTTATAAAGCCTATATAATTTGTAGCACGGCATCCTCCACCTGTTTGAGAAATCATAAGGGAGGTATTGTTTAGATCGTATTTTCCTGATTCCAATGCATTTATTAGTTGCCCAACAACAATTATTGAAGGATAGCAAGCATCGTTATTTACAACCCTGAGACCAACATCTACTGCTTTTTTATCCACAGCTGGAAGTACAACTACATTGTATCCGGACATTTTAGTTGCTGTTTCTATAAATTGAAAATGAATAGGAGACATTTGAGGAACAAGTATAGTGTGTTTGCCTTTCATTTCCTTTGTAAATACAGGTTTATAGACATCGCTTTCTATGTGCTTATGAATAATACCCGATTTATCTCGTTCTTCAATAGATGCAAGCAAAGAACGTATACGAATTCTTATGGCACCTAAATTTGTTATTTCATCTATTTTAATTAAAGTGTATATTTTATTATTTTTACCTAATATTTCATTTACTTGGTCAGTTGTTACTGCGTCAAGTCCACAGCCAAAAGAGTTAAGCTGAATAAGCTCTAAATCATCTGTATTAGACACATAAGTGGCTGCAGCATAAAGTCTCGTATGGTACGCCCATTGATCAATTACTCTAAGTGGTCTTTCTATTGGATATTTATTTTCCAAAGAATCCTCAGATAATACGATTAAGCCATATCCTTCAATCATTTCTGGTATACCATGGTTTATTTCTGGATCAACATGGTATGGCCTGCCAGCCAAAACTATGCCTCTTTTGTTATGTTCCCTCATATAATCAATCGCTTTTGATCCTTCGTCCTTCACATCTTGCTTGTATTTAAACAGCTCAAGGTAGGCTTCTTCAGTAGCACTTTTAATTTCGTTTAAAGTGAGATTTTCAGAATCACCGATTTCTCTATAAAGCTTTTCAACAAATCTTTCTTTATCATTTAAAGTTAAGAATGGTTTATAAAATTTAACATTCTTTAGGTCTATATTTGCGTCAATTGATTCAGGATAAGAAGCTACAACAGGACAATTAAAATGGTTACCAGCATTTTCATCTTCCTTTATATTATAAGAAATACAAGGGTAGAAAATTTTTGGAACTTTTTTATTAATAAGGTCAATTATATGACCATGAGTTATCTTTCCAGGATAACATACAGATTCAGAAGGGATTGTGCCCATTCCAAGTTCATATATTTTTTTAGTAGAAACTCCAGAAAGTACAACTCTATATCCAAGATGGGTAAAAAATGTAAACCAAAATGGGTAATCTTCATACATATTCAATACTCTAGGTATGCCAATTAAGCCTCGTTTTGCTTCCTCAACAGGTAATGACTTATAATCAAAAACTCGCTTATATTTATATTTGTAAAGGTTCGGTAATGATTCTTTTCTCTTAAGGTGAGTGTATTTTTCAGCACCTCTCTCACAGCGATTACCAGATACAAAATATCTGCCATCTGAAAATTTATTTATTGTTAATAGACAATTATTTGTGCAAAGTCCACAGCGCTCCATGGATGTTTCAAATGCAAAGCTATCAAGTTCTTCTGCTTTAACAAATGTGCTATTTAAAGAAGGCACATATTTGTTTTTAGCAATAATAGCTGCTCCAAATGCACCCATTATTCCAGCAATATCTGGTCTAACGACTTCTCTGCCTGTAATTATTTCAAAAGCTCTTAGAACTGAATTGTTGTAGAAAGTACCGCCTTGCACAACAATTTTATCACCAATTGAATCAAGTGATTTTAATCGGATTACTTTATACAAAGCATTTTTAATAACAGAGAAAGAAATTCCCGCAGAAATATCATTTAATGTTGCTCCTTCTCTTTGTGCTTGTTTAACCTTTGAATTCATGAATACAGTGCACCTTGTGCCTAAATCCACAGGATTTTTTGATAATATTGCTGCCTCTGCAAATTCTTCAACATTCATGTCAAGAGATTTTGCAAATGTTTCAATAAAAGACCCACAACCAGATGAACATGCTTCATTTAGCATGATAGAGTCAATAACTCCATTTTTAATTATCATGCTTTTCATATCTTGACCGCCGATGTCAATTATGAAGTCTACTCCATTAAGGAAGAAGTCAGCAGCTTTATAGTGAGAAATTGTTTCGATTTCTCCTGTATCAACATTTAAAGCTGCTTTAATTAAATATTCACCATATCCTGTTACAGCTGTATATGCAATTTTAATTCCAGGATGCATAGCATTGTACATATCTTTTACAGCTTTTAAAGCAGAGTTTAAGGGATTACCAGCATTGCTACCATAATAAGAATATAAAATTTCTCCTTCTTGTGTTATGAGAACAAGCTTAGTAGTTGTAGAGCCCGCATCTATTCCTAAAAAAGCATTACCTGAATAATCCGACATGTTTTTAGTTTTTGCCTTATGTTTATTATGGCGTTTTAAAAATTCATTGTATTCATTTTTGTTTTTAAATAATGGATTTAAATCTTTTTTACGTTTCTTCATTTTTGAATTAGCCATTATATTTTGTATATTTTCATAAAATTCATTGAAGTTCTGCCATTCATTGTCAACAGATAACAATGCAGCACCCATTGCAACATAATAATTTGCATTTTCAGGGCACACGGAATTATCTTCTGTTAAATCTAAGGTTTCTTTAAATCTTTCTCTAAGTTCAGACAAGAAGTACAAGGGTCCACCTAAAAAAGCTACATTCCCCTTAATTGGTCTTCCTTGAGCTAGGCCACTGATTGTTTGGTTTACAACAGCTTGAAAAATGGAAGCAGCGATGTCTTCCTGCCTTGCACCTTCGTTTAACAGCGGTTGCACATCTGATTTTGCAAACACGCCGCAACGTGAAGCAATTGGGTATATGGTTTTATGCTTTTTAGATAATTCGTTTAAACCTACAGCATCAGTCTTCATTAAAACAGCCATTTGATCTATGAATGCGCCTGTACCTCCTGCACAGGAACCATTCATACGTTGTTCGAGATTTCCAGATAAATATGTTATTTTAGCATCTTCACCACCAAGCTCAATAACTACATCAGTAGAAGGTATAAATTTTTCTATTGCCCTAGTTGACGCAATAACTTCCTGTACAAATTTTATCCCAAGATACTTAGATACATCAATAGCGCCCGAACCTGTTATACAAGTTTTGACCATACTGTCTTTAAGTATTGTAGATGAATTTTTAATTATCTCAATTAAGGTATTCTTTATATCAGAATAGTGCCTTTCATACTGTTTATAAACTATATTTGAATTACTATCTATTACAGTTATTTTTACTGTAGTAGACC
>JBGUET010000160.1:0-6014 GCA_041821225.1 Sedimentibacter sp. | reverse complement strand
TAAAGGAAGCTATCCTTACTGTATTAGGTCAGAAAATCACTAAGGAAATACAGTTAGAAATGATGATAAAGCTTGAAAAAGTAAATGCAATGTATTTTTCGAAAAATGAAACTGGACAGGTAGTATCTAGATTTACCAATGACGTGGATGCAATTAATTCAATGTTTACAACAGGCATAGTTGGCATGATGGTTGACTCATTTAAGATTATAGGAATTGTTATTTCTGTTTTTTTGTTTAGTGCTACACTTGGGGCAATGGCATTGCTTTTATTACCTATAATTTACGCTTTAACAAGGTATTTCCAAAGGAAAATGTTAGATGCTCAAATTGAAAACAGAAAATTAATTGGTACAGTTAATAATCACATATCTGAAAGCTTTAAGAACATTCTAATGATTAAATCCTTTAGTAAAGAAGAATATATGGAGAATAACTATATAAAAGTTTTAAAGAAAAATTATGAAACAGTTGAAAAAGTGAATTTTTATGATTCCGTATTTTCTCCAATTATAAGAATTATACGGGCCGTTGTTATAACAATGATAGTTGTACTCGCTTCTAAACAACTAAATGTTATAGGAATTTCATTGGGTATGATAGCAGCATCCATAGATTTGATTTCAGGTTTGTTTACACCAGTGGAAAATCTGGGAATGGAATTGCAAAACATACAAAAATCTATTTCTGGAATTAGGCGAGTAAATGATTTTTTAAATGAAAAGGATGATAATAGAAAGTATAATAATGATTATAAGTTCATGAATAAAAATATAAATATTTTATTTAACAATATGTCCTTTCATTATGAAGAAGGAAATGACGTATTGAAAAATATAAATTACGAAATAAAAAATAATGAAAAAGTTACGTTTGTAGGAAGGACAGGTGTAGGAAAATCAACATTGTTCAAACTTGTAGTAGGTCTTCTCCAACCTTCAGAGGGGAGTATAACAATCAATGGAATAGATGTATTCCAAATACCTAACAAGGATAAGCGAAAAATATTTGGATACGTAGAGCAAAATTTTCATATGATTAAAGGAAGCGTGGCTGATCAAATAAGTTTAGGAGATGAAAACATAACATTTGAACAAATAAAAAACGCTTTGGAATTTGTTGGCTTAACTGAATATATTGAAACAATGGAGAAAAGTTACGATACAATAGTTGAAAATGAAAATATTTTTTCCCAGGGGCAAAAGCAACTTCTTTCTATAGCTCGGGCTGTAGTTACAAATCCACCAATATTGCTTTTAGATGAAATTACAGCAAATCTTGATTCTTTAACTGAGGAGAAAATTGTGTCAGTATTGCAAAAGGCAGGAAGCAACCACACTGTTTTAACAATTTCTCATCGCCTGTCTTCAATGATTGCTTCTGATAAAGTAGTTATTTTAGAAAGTGGAAAAATCAAAAATTCTGGAACGCCTGAAATGCTTCTTAAAAATGATGATTGGTATAAAAATCATATTAAACTGGAAGAATTAACTTGGAGATAAAATATTTTATAATAACCAACACAAATTAAATTTTATTTAATTTGATGCTTAAGTTTCATTTACATGGGTATAAATATCATATGATAAATTTAAATTTAGGAGGAATTCATGAAAATATATGATTTTAATGTAAAAGATGCAGAAAACAAAGAGGTTTCTTTATCTGATTATAGAGGAAAAGTGCTGTTAGTGGTAAATGGTGCTACTGGTTGTGGCTTCACACCTCAATATGATGGACTTCAAAGCCTTTATGAAAAATACAAACCAGAAGGATTTGAGATTTTAGATTTTCCAAGCAATCAATTCTTAGGTCAAGCACCAGGCACAAATGAAGAAATAGTAGGATTTTGTAAATTAAGTTTTGGTGTTGAATTTAAACAATTCTCGAAAATTGATGTGAATGGTAAGAATCAAGAACCTTTATATAAATATTTAAAGACAACTGTAGAAGAATTTAGAAACAAAGAAACGGTTGACTTTTATAATAAAGTAAAAGAATTCACCCCAGGAATTGAAGAAAATGATATAAGGTGGAATTTTACAAAATTCTTAATAGATAAAGAAGGCGATGTTATTGCTAGATTTGCACCTAATATCGCACCGGAAGAAATTGATCAGCACATTGAAAAATTACTTAAAGGCGAAGAAGTTGAGATAGTTTGTCATTCTGATTTCTCCCAAGGATGTCTGTAATTTTATAATAATCAATAACAAAAAAGACCTTTTGCTAGTGCAAAAAGTCTTTTTTATTACTATTTTTCAATGATATCTTCAAATTCTGTGTGCTTTTTAAACCATTCTACGGCATAAGAACATGTAGCAACTGCTTTTATATTTTTGCTTTTCAAATCTGTGGCCACAGCTGTAAGAAGTTTATCGGCTACCCCTTGGCCTCTGAGAGAACTGTCTACAAATGTATGATTTATATTGACTTTGTTTTCTGAAACTTCTGGGAAAGTTACTTCTGCTACACATTTCCCTTCTTCATTTTCTAAATATATTCTAGATCTTTCATTCTTAAAATCCATAACCGCCTCCATTTAATTTTATAATATTACCAGTATTAACATTTACTGCAGTTAGTACAAAAAATATAGTACTACTAAATTTACAATACATTAAAAACTAAATGTTGTCAATATTCCTTTTTTCATCATACCTATGTACCTTGATAAATAGCTACATGAATGATTAGATGGAAAAATTATGGGTATCAATTTAGAAGAGTATATAATAGTACAAAATAATTTTGGTAACAAATGTTACGGATAATGTTGAGGTTTTGCTGTAACATGTAAATACGAACGAAAATAAAAATAAAATTATTCTGGAGGAATTAATTAATGGAAAATGCAATGTTTTGTTATCAATGCCAAGAAACAGCTGGTTGTACAGGCTGTACTAAAGTTGGGGTTTGTGGGAAATCACCAGAAGTAGCAAGAATGCAAGACCTACTTATATATACAACTAAGGGATTATCAGATATTACAACAAGATTGAGAAAAGAAGGCAAGGAAGTTACAGCTGATGTAAATCATATAGTAACTCTTAATTTATTCACAACTATTACAAATGCAAATTTTGATAATGATGTATTTTATGACAGAGTAATGATGACATTAAATGCAAAAAAAGAATTGTTAAATACATTAGGAAACAAAGAAAATTTAAGTGAAGCAGCATTGTGGACTGGAAAAAGCAATGAAGAATTAGATGCTAAATCAAAAATTGTAGGTGTTTTAGCTACTAAAGATGAAGATGTTAGAAGTTTGAGAGAACTTATTACTTATGGACTTAAGGGTATTGCTGCTTATGTTAAGCATGCTAATGTACTAGGTTTTGATGAAGAAGAAATAAATGCATTTATGCAGGAAACTCTTGCTAAACTATTAGACGACAGCTTAGTAGTTGATGATTTAGTTGCATTGACATTGGAAACAGGAAAATTTGGCGTTAGCGGTATGGCAATGTTAGATAAGGCTAACAGCAGCACTTATGGAAATCCTGAAATCACAAAAGTAAACATAGGCGTTGGAACAAACCCTGGGATATTAATTTCAGGACATGATTTAAAGGATTTAGAAAGACTTTTAGAGCAAACTGAGGGTACTGGAATTGATATATACACTCATTCAGAAATGCTTCCAGCACATTACTATCCACATTTAAAGAAATATAAACATTTAGTAGGAAATTATGGAAATGCATGGTGGAAACAAAAGGAAGAATTCGAATCATTTAACGGACCGATATTAATGACAACAAACTGTATAGTTCCACCTAGGGATAGTTACAAAAGCAAAATGTTTACAACTGGGTCTGCAGGATATCCTGGATGCAAACATATTGTTGGTGAAAGTGGAGACAAAAAAGATTTTACAGAAATCATTGAACTTGCTAAGACATGTAAAGCACCAATAGAAATTGAAACAGGATCTATAGTTGGTGGATTTGCACATGAACAAGTATTTGCTTTAGCAGATAAAATAGTGGATGCAGTTAAATCTGGTGCTATTAAGAAATTCTTTGTAATGGCAGGTTGTGATGGAAGGGCAAAATCAAGAAATTACTACACTGAATTTGCAGAAGCATTGCCAAAAGATACAGTTATTTTAACTGCGGGCTGTGCAAAATATAGATATAACAAATTAAATCTAGGAGATATTGGAGGAATTCCAAGAGTATTAGATGCTGGTCAGTGCAACGACTCATATTCCTTAGCATTAATCGCTTTAAAGTTAAAAGAAGTATTTGAACTTAACGACATAAATGAATTGCCAATAGCATTTAACATTGCTTGGTATGAACAAAAAGCAGTTATTGTACTTTTAGCTTTGTTGTACTTGGGAGTTAAGAATATCCATTTAGGACCAACATTGCCAGCATTCTTGTCACCAAATGTAGCGAATGTATTGGTTAATAATTTTGGAATTGCTGGAATAGGAACAGTTGAAGACGATTTGAAAATATTTCTTGGATAATTAATAAATAATAATTGAATGGGCAATTTAATAAAAGTTGCCCATTTTGAAAAAGGAGAAAATGAATGATAGAAATTACAAAAGATATGTATATAGGTGAAATTCTGCAAATGGATAGAGGATTCACTGAGATATTAATGAATGCAGGAATGCATTGCCTTGGGTGCCCGTCATCTCAAATGGAATCAATAGAAGATGCAGCTTTAGTACACGGCTTTAATGTGGATGAATTGCTAGCACAGTTGAATAACTACTCAAAATCTGCAGAATAATAATTTTCTATAAAATAAAGATGAGCATGAATTAATTCATGCTCATTATGTGTATCAACTCTATTTTAAAAGAATTAGTTCTGAAAAATAGTGAAAATCAAAAGTAATGAGTTTCAATTTAACATGGGACACAAGTAAATAAATAAAGAGCAACTGGGATTTTAAAAAATATAAATCGGAGGAAACATGAGCGCATTTTTAGGACCAATACACTTTTGGCTGTACAATAAAATTAAAATTCAAAATAATATTATTGAGGATATATTTAACCTTGCAGATAGCAAAGTGATTAATTTAAGAAATAATCTTTATGAGAAATATGGAGATGGTGAATTAAAACCATTAGATGAAGTTATAGATGTTACAAATATTCACGGATGGCTTCAAGACCAAATAGTAAAGGTAGAATATAAGTTAGCTTTTTCCGTTACTGAAATATTGGAAAAAGATAATAGTATGATAGAGACTATTAAAACCATATTTAGGGAAAATGGATTTAAATCATCAACATTAGATGAAAAATCAACTGTTGAAGAAATATTTAAAGCAATTAATGATACTTTGCTAGACGGAATGCCTTGCGATCACGCTAATGGCGTAATATCACAGGATGAGAATGAAGCGATTTGGAAAAGATATGAATGTGTTCACAGCAAGTACTGGGAAGCAGCAAATGGCAATATAGCTAACTACTACATGCTAAGGGATGAATTTATTAATGGTATGCTTGTTAAAACTAATGTTAGTTATGAAAAGTTAGATGATGTTACAAGTAAAATTCGAAAGAAATAACGGGGAGATAATTATGAACAGTATTAAGATTATGGTAGAAGAGCATGATAATATTTTGCGCATGCTGGATGTTGTTCGAAAAGCTTGCCTTGGCATATTAAATGGTAAAGATATAAATTTTGATGATTTTTACAATATGATTGATTTTGTACGAAAATATGCAGATGGCCACCATCATGGTAAAGAGGAAAAATTCCTTTTTAAAGAGATGCAGTTAAACTTGGGAAAAATTGGTCAAAATTTAATTACTAATGGGATGTTAGTTGAGCACGATTACGGAAGATTATACATGAGTGATTTAACAGATGCTTTACAGAGAGTAAAAAATGGAGATGAGGCGAGCAAACTAGATGTAATAAGCAATGCTATTGGTTATGCCAATCTTTTAAAAAGACACATTAACAAAGAAAATGTTGCTGTTTATAAATATGGGGAAAATAATTTATCTAAAGAAATAATGGAAGATA
>JBGUET010000159.1:0-6022 GCA_041821225.1 Sedimentibacter sp. | reverse complement strand
AAATACATTCAGAAATTTATTTAGAAATTCCGGACATTTAATGTTGCAATTTTTATTGGTTTTTACATAGCCAGATATATTTGACAAATAAAAATCAGTTATCATTATTTGATGTTCTTGAAGAACAAAAACAACCTGTTATAAAATGTCGAACTTGTGATATTGAGAATACTGGTAGAAAAAAATTAGTAAGTGATGATGATTGGATAGAATGGCAAGCGGATTATATGGCATCTGCATTATTGATGCCTAAAGCAGTATTTACAAGAATTGCAAGAGATAAATTTAAATCTGCGGGAATAGAAGAATGCTATTATGTAATAGGAAGAGATTTTGAAAAAGATATATGGGTAGATGATTTATCTTATGAAATAGCTGAATTATTTGATGTGTCTGTTACAGCTGCAAGAATAAGACTTAAAAATTTAAATTTTATTAGAGACATTAATGAAAGTCAACAGTGCATCATCATATAAGAAATTATATATAATTAAAGTTAAATGAAGATATAATTTTTAGTACTAAAAATAAAAGGAGTTGAAACCTATGAGTCCAAATAAATTTGGTGAGTATATAGCAGAAAAAAGAAAAGAAAAAGGTATAGCATTAAGGAAAATGGCAGACTTAGTTGACCTATCTCCAGCTTATTGGAGTGATATTGAAAAGGGTAGAAGAAATCCACCAAATATTAATAAAATAAAGGAGGTGGCAGAACTATTAAAATTGTCGCATGAAGAAATTGATTTAATAATAGACATGGCATCTGATGATAGAGATGAAATCCCTATGGATTTGCCAGACTATATAAAAGATAGTCACCTTGCCAAAACAGCTCTTAGAAAAGCTCGTAAAAAAGATGAAGTAGAAGGTAAAAGTGATATTACTGAAAAAGCATGGAGGGATTTTATAAAAGCATTAGATGATGAAAAATAAAGGGGGAGGTTTATGGGGGAAATATTTAAAAATATAATTGAAGAACATTTTTATCAAGAAATACTTAATTCATTACGAGATGAAATTATGAACAACTATTGCCACTATGATCTTACTATAAGAGCAAATGTTGTTCAGGAAGTATTAGAAGCAAGTCTTAAGAATATGGATATTATGAGAGTATATAATATAAATCAGGATGATGAGGAGATATGTTTTAATGCACTTGTTAGTTGTAGTATTGAAATAGGGGATTATGTTTACGGTGAAAACGTTTCGGAATCAGTATGTCAGTGGTTTGAATTAAGTTGCAGTGCCATATTAGAAAATACTGAATTAAAGGATTTTAGTGTTGATGAAATTAAAGCCTATAATAAACAAAGGGGGTTGAGTGCCTATGAATCTAAGTAAAGACCTGGTACCTATTATAAGAAAAAAAGAGATGGATAAAGAAGCTACTAATTTTCTAAAAAAATATTGTCCTGAAGCTTTAGAAAAGCCTATGGCAGTTCCGGTGGAAGATATTGCAGAATTTAAAATGCATCTTGGAATAGATTATGTAAATATTAATAAAAATTGTGATGTATTAGGTATGATGATTTTTTCTGACGGTCCAGTGGAGCTTTATGACAAAAATATAGATAAATATATAAGGAGAGATTATATAAAAGGTACATTACTTGTGGAAAAAGATTTATCTGAAACAAGTAATAGGGGAAGAGAAAGATTTACTATCGCTCATGAAATGGTTCACTGGGACAAGCATCAGCTAAGGTTTATGGCTCTTTTCTACAAAGATAAAATAACAGCTAAGGCCTATCGATCCTCACAAGAAAAAATATACAATCCAAAAACGCCGGAAGAATGGATGGAATGGCAAGCAGATAATCTTGCGGCTGCAATTCTTATGCCAGCAGATATGTTTAAGCTAAAGTCAGAAGAACTAAAAATTAAACAACAAGCTAGTGAAGAGATTAATGGGTTTATGCGGAGAGGTTTTGGCTCTGGGAATAGCAGAGATTTTATAATAGATGAACTGGCATCAACTTTTCAAGTATCAAAGCAAGCAGCAATGATAAGAATTAACACATTGAAAATAAATATATAATAATAGCAGCAGGGGTAATGGCTCATGATTTTATTTTTGGCGTCAATGTTCGTAAAATACGAACATTTAATGAGCAACTAACTACTGCTATATTTTTTACTTTATATGTTCGCAATAACGCGTACAAGACATAAAAGGAGAGAAATCAATGCAACTTAGATATAAAAACAATTAACTGTACTAGAATGCATAATTATTAAGAGAAAAGATGGAGGTGCCTATGATATTAAAAGAAGTACGAAAGGAAGTAGAGGATAAAAAAGGAAACAAGACTAGAAAATTAATGTTCATAACTTTAATTGAAGAAGATTCATTAAAAATATCAATAAAGAATAAGGACTATAAAGAATCTGTTTTAGTTGATTTCAACTCAATTATTGGTCCATATTTAGATAAAGCTACAATAAAACAAGTAAGAGCAATATATAAGTCTATTTATTCACAGAAAAAGAAAGAAGTACAATCATAAAATAATTATGAAAACTTAATATGTAACAATCTTTGTGAGCTACTTGATGGCCGGATTGAAATGCAATGTGTATTTGGGGGCAACCCTTAAGCACACATAGCATTTCTCCGGCTATTTTTTTTACCCTTTTTTCAATTCAAATTTATTCCAAAGGAGGAAAAGTATATGTTTAAAGAATTAGAAATGCCTAATGGTATAAGTACAACTATAGAAATTACTGAAGAAGGTAAGGTGACTTACTGTGTGGGGAAGAAAAAAACTACTTTCGATTTAAGTGATTGTGATGAGATTACTTATGAATATTCAGATAAAAAGACTGTTATTACTGAGGACATGCTTTCAGGAACAGATGCATTGATGTGGATCATTATTAACGAAGGTGAAAATCGTCTAGAGTATAACAATAACAAAACTGAAACTAGAAGGCATAACAGTTATAGCAATCAGAATGATAAGTGGGAAACATTAACTACAGATGAAGATGTGTTGGATATCATTTTACACAACTTAGAAAAAGATGTTGTGAAAAAAGCTATTTCAAAATTGGAACCTAAACAACAAGAACTTATATTAGACATTTATTATCGTGGTCTTTCAATGGCCGATGTAGCAAGGCGTGATGGAGTCTATAAATCATCTGTAACAAAGAGAATGACACGAATAATTCAGCAATTAAAAAAGAATTTAAAAAACTTTTAATTTAGGGGGGCAACTTTTGCTTCTCCCGTGACCTATATATAGAGACCAATAAATAAGGACTCAAAAAAATATGAAAGGAAGGTAAATAGATATGAAAACTATGCATCATGTAGAAATCGGAATTAAAAAGCCAGGTCCTAATCAAGTGTTAGCAGCTAAGAAAATAACTCTTAGAGATAAATTC
This sequence comes from Sedimentibacter sp., assembly GCA_041821225.1. GTDB lineage: Bacteria > Bacillota > Clostridia > Tissierellales > Sedimentibacteraceae > Sedimentibacter. Next base: position 2,629 of record JBGUET010000159.1, on the reverse strand, counting down.
TTAAACGCTATCTTTGGAGCGGGACATAAGATGGTAGTTATTATTCCAGGTGAAAGTGTCGGTAATATTTCCGTTACTGAAATGGAAGTTCATGAATCCGATAGTGAGGTGAAAGTTTAATGGATCTTGTTTTTATATGTTCACCTTACGCTGGTGACATAGAACGTAACACAAGAAGAGCACAACGTTATTGTCATTTTGCCTACACTTGCAACAAAGTACCTATTGCACCACATCTTCTTTATCCACAGTTTCTTGATGAAGCTATATCAGAGGAAAGAGAAGCGGGTATAAGTATGGGAATTGAAATTTTAAAGAAATCCAGTGAACTTTGGTGTTTTGGAAATGTTTTGAGTGATGGTATGAGAACTGAATTAAGTTTTGCAATTAAAAATGATATCCCAATTAGGTATTTTACAGAATATTGTGAGGAGGTTAAGAATTTTGAATGAGTTAATTAATGTTGACTATAACAAAGAGAAGCCAACAGTTTCAGCAAGAGAGCTTCATGAATTTTTAGGGGTAGGTACAAAGTTCAAGGATTGGTTTCCAAGAATGCGTGAGTACGGTTTTAATCAAGGAGTAGATTTCAACCCGCTCAAAATTGAGCAAGTTCAAAATGAAGGCTCGAGAGTAGTAAAAAGGATTGTTAATGATTATGAAATAACAATTTCTATGGCAAAAGAACTTTGTATGATTCAAAGAAATGAAAAAGGGAAAATTGCTCGTCAATATTTTATATCAATTGAAAATGCATGGAATAAACCGGAGATGATAATAGCAAGAGCCCTTAAAATGGCAGACAACAGAATTCAACATTTACAAATAGAGAATTCAAGACTTATTGTTTCAAATGAAAATATGCAACCTAAAGCAGATTATTTTGATGATCTCGTTGATAGAAATTTACTTACAAATTTCAGAGATACAGCAAAGGAATTAAAAGTTCAGGAAAAACTATTTATTCAATTTTTAATTGATAGCGGGTATGTCTATCGTGATAAAAATAAAAAACTTAAACCCTATGCAGATAAAAATAATGGTCTATTTGAAATTAAAGAAACAAAGAACGAAAAGACCGGATGGGTTGGAACACAAACTTTAATTACTCCTAAAGGAAGAGAAACTTTCAGATTGTTAATGAAAGGATTGCTTTAATAAAAAAATAAATTTGGTTACCAAATTTCACATCTCATTGGCTAATAAATTGAAAGGCTAATTTAAAAGAGGTGAGGATTGTGAAAACCAGATGCAAATAAGGAAAGTCAGAAAGAGATGGTTGGAGTTTTAACAGCTATAAGTATTGTGTAAAAGAGAATGGCAACAAGGTTAATACAGCAAAGTGAAAAAGAGAAAAAGGAAGGAGAATCAAGTCATGAAAAAAACTAAAATTATCCAAGATATTATAGTCAATTTAATAGGTATTTCTAATAATTTAGAAGCTTTGGCGGAGGTATTAAATGTATCAATAACACCTGAGGTTGCACCAGAAAAGTCAGAAACTTTGGTTAAGAAATCGTCTAAGGATGAGCTTCAACAAGCTTCAAAAGTAAAGCAACCAACACTTGAAGAATTAAGGACTTTAATGGCTGAGAAAAATAGGGACGGACATAGAGAAAAAGTAAAGGAAATAATTATCAATCATGGTGCTAATAAATTGACTACTTTAGATCCAAAGTGTTATGCAGAGGTTATGAAGGAAGTGGAGGCAATCAAATGAGTGGATCATATAATGCCCATTCTGATTTATCAGCATCAGGTGCTCATAGATGGATGGCATGTAGTCCTTCAGCTATGTTGGAAAAGCAATACCCAAATGAGACAAGTATTTATGCAGAAGAAGGTACTGCTGCCCACGATCTAGCCGAACATAAGTTAAAAAAAGTTTTAAAAATGAGATCAAGAAAGCCTACCAGTAAATACCACTCAGATGAGATGGATGAAATGACGGATCTATATGTTGAAAATTGTCTTTCTATAATCGAAAAAGCAAAAGAAACCTGCAAGGACATACAGATCTTAATTGAGCAAAAACTTGATTTTACCGGTTATGTTCCGGGTGGTTTTGGAACCGGTGACTTAGTTGTAGTAGGGAGTGGTACATTACATGTTATAGATTTTAAGTACGGGATGGGCGTGATTGTATCCGCTGAAAAGAATCCTCAAATGATGCTCTATGCATTAGGTGCACTATCACTCTTTGATATGCTATATGACATTGAAAAAGTGTCTATGAGTATCATTCAACCGAGAGTAAATAATTTTTCAACCTATGAAATAAGTATTGATGAGCTTCTTAAATGGGCAGAGGAAGAATTAAAACCTAAAGCGTTACTTGCAAGTAATGGAGAAGGGGAGTTTTGTGCCGGAGAACATTGCCGCTTCTGCAGGGCAAAAAATCAATGCAGAGCCAGAGCATTAAAGAACCTGGAGATGATGAAGTATGAATTTGCTGATCCAGCTCTACTTACTGATGAAGAGATAGCAGAAATTATAGGACTATCTGGAGAACTTTCAAAATGGGCTAGTGATATTTATACCTATGCTGCAGCTCTTGCAATTAATGAAGGCAAACAGTGGGACGGATTTAAGTTGGTTCAAGGAAGAAGTAATAGAAAATATGTAGATG
>JBGUET010000158.1:0-6051 GCA_041821225.1 Sedimentibacter sp. | reverse complement strand
AAAAACGCCATTCTTGTTTCTTTAAAAAAAATGTTGCATGATAAAAACTTTGGAACAGAGGGTCATGATTTAAGAATGAAGAAGATGTGCGAAAAATTAGGCAAAAAACTTGATTTATCAGACAGTGATATACATAAATTAGTGCTTTTAGCAGGATTGCACGATATAGGTAAAGCTGCTATTCCTATTCAGCTATTAATGGAACCGGAATTGTTGACAGAGGAAGATAGAAAAGAAATGCAAAATCATTCGGCAATAGGCTTTCGTATTGCTAATTCTAATTCAGATATAAATCAAATTGCAGAGGGTATTCTTTACCATCATGAAAGGTGGGATGGCAAAGGTTATCCATCAGGTTTAATAGGGAAAAAAATACCACTAGAAGCTAGAATGGTTTCAATAGTCGATGCTTATGATGATATGGTTAATGACAGTCCATACAAAAAAGCAATTACTAGAGATGAAGCAATAGATGAGTTAAGAAGAAATAAAGGTACGAAGTTTGACCCTTATCTTGTGGATGCTTTTATAGAGACAATACTAGAGAAAGACTAAAATAGTTCTTCTTTTCATATCAAATGGCTTACCCTTGTGGTAAGCCATTTATTATAGTGCTATTCATTTGTTTGAAAATTATGAAATAATGATCCTCTTATCCACTAACAAAACTCCAAGAAAAATCAAATCTGCCATAGATGTATAAGGTATAAGCTTAAAAATTTTAATAAAAAAAGTGAATAAAATCATTTTTTATGTTAAAATCTTTCTATTGGTAAAAGGATAATACGTAAAGCAATATGGAAATTATTGTGAATTCAATAAATTAGCAAAAAGAATAGTCCACAAATTTGGACAAAATAAATGGAGGTAATAAATGGAAAATAAATTACTAGAATTATTAATGAAAAGAAGGACAGTCAGGGTATTTAAAAATGAAAAGCCAGGCAAGGAATTACTACAGAACATAATTAATGCAGGGCTATTGGCACCATCTTCCAAGAATAAAAAACCAGTTGAATTTATTGTAATTGAAAATAGGGATACATTGCTAAAATTGAAAGAGTGTAAAGCAAAAGGAAATATAGGACTTAATACTGCACCTTGTGCGGTAGTTGTAGTAGGGGACAATAAAAGCGATGTATGGATAGAAGATGCGTCAATTGCAGCATCTTATTTGCAGTTAGAAGCAGAAGACTTAGGATTAGGAACCTGTTGGATGCAAATTAGAAAGCGGTTTAGTGAATTGGGCGATTCAGAAAAAGAAGTTAAAAATTTGCTAAACATACCTGAAAATTATGGAGTTCTATGTATAATGGCTATTGGTTATAAAAATGAAATAATTAGTTGTTATGATGAAACAGATATAGATGTTTCAAAGGTTCACTACGAAAATTTTTAGACAATGAAGTGGTTGAAAAATGATTGAAAAAGAAACTTCCTGTAGTTTAAAAAGTATTATGTCTGGAAATTGCCACCACTGTGACACATAGGAGATGACTATAAGAATGAAAGAAAATAGAAAAATCATAGCGATTACATGCACTTTAATATTTTCATGCTTATTGATGTATATAATAGAAACGTATATTAAACCACCATATATACTCAAATCTATATATAAAATATTTTTGTTTGCAGTGCTTCCATTAATTTATTCCGCCTTTCATAACAATACAAAATTTAAAGAATATTTTATTATGAGAGATAAGAGGCAAGTTTTTATTTCAATAGCATTGGGAATAGGTGTATATCTTTTTATATTGGCAGGATATTATGTATTAAAGAGATTTATTAATTTAGAAAACATTGCCTTACAGCTTGAGAATAATTTGAATGTCAATAAAGAAAATTTTGTATTTGTAGCTCTTTATATTTCCTTTGTTAATTCAATGTTAGAAGAGTTGTTCTTCAGAGGATTTGGATTTTTAACCTTAAGGAAGAGTTCATCAAAATTATATTCCTATGGAATAAGTGCCTTAGCGTTTTCTATCTATCATGTATCTATATTAGCAAATTGGTTTAATCCAATAATATATGTAGTATTTATTGTTGGGCTGTTTGCAACTGGATTATTCTTTAATTATCTTAATGAAAAATATAAAAATATATATAATTCATGGATAGTACATATGTGTGCTAATTTTTCTATTAATACAATAGGTTTCATTATGTTCGGTATAATATAATAGAGATATTAGTTATATGTATAGATTGATTTTATATTTTATTGCGAATTATTTATATGAATTATAATAGCGATACTAAACACTATTATAATTCATATTTTAGTTAGTTTTGTTTAAGAAACTTATTAAGAAATCTATTTCATGAAAATATCCATCTTTTCTATTCTATCAAATGCTTCTTTTAATTTATTAATATTTACAGTTACAGCCAATCTTAAATAGCCTTCACCACATTTGCCAAATGCATTTCCTGGAAGAACTAAAATATGTGCTTCTCTTAAAAGTCTTTCGCAAACATCATTACTATTCAGCCCAGTTTTTTTAATGTTTATGAATAAATATATGCTTCCTCTTATAGGAAGGGAAAACATATTTGGTATTTTGCTTATTCTTTCATATGCATACATCATTCTTTTTTTGTATTCTTCTACAATTTGAGTGTTGATTTCTTTTCTCATTCTCAGTGCATATATTGCGGCTCTTTGTGAAATAGACGGAGCTGTAAATACATTGTTTTCATTTATGTCTTTTATAGTTTTAATCATATATTCAGGTGCGGCAATATATCCGATTCTCCATCCCGTCATAGCAAAGTTCTTAGAAAAGCTCCCAATAGTTACAGTCCTTTCCTTCATGCCATTTAACGAAGCAATTGGAATAAATGGTTCATTGTAGCTAAATGACGTATATATATCATCGGCAATAACGATTAAATCATATTTGTTTGCAATGATTGATATGCCTTCAATTGTACTTTTGCTAAAACATGTGCCAGTTGGGTTATTTGGAGTATTTATAATAATTGCTTTTGTTCTGCTGGTAATTAACTTTTCTAATCTCTCAGTATTAACCTCAAATCCTTCTTCTTCATAGGTTTCTAATATAACAGGCTTTCCCCTAGTAAGTTCGATTTGATTAGGATATGGGGTGAAATATGGCTCGTGAATAATTACTTCATCCCCATCATCCAGTATTGCTTCTAAAACTAACCACATAGCATGACATCCACTAGTTGTAACCATAATTTCTTTGTCTGAATAATCTAAATTAAAATCTTCTTTAAAATAATTTACAATTTCTTTTTTTAATTCAGGGTCTCCAAAAAAATCAGTATAATGAGTGTGTCCTAGTTTTGCATCATTCATTGCACCATCAATAATTCGTTCATCAGTTATTAAATCAGGATCCCCAAGGCTAAAGTTTATTAAGTCGCTATATGCTTTAGTTAAATCTCCGCTTTCACCCATGGGAGTTTCAATTGAATTCCAATATCTTTTTGATAAAAATCGGTGTTTCATTTTTTCCTCCTTATATACACATGTGTTTAATATGCATAATTAAATTACAAATAATCCGTTTTTAAAAATTACAACATCTTTGTTGTCAATGGTTGTTCCAACGCATTCCATGTCCTCTGTTCCAAACATAAAATCAACATGAAGTGCGGAAGTATTTAATCCCTTATTTACCAAGGCAGCCTTACTTCTGTCATCACCCTTTATTACATCAGTATATCCAGCACCTAAAGCTAGATGACATGAGGCGTTTTCATCAAAAAGAGTATTGTAAAAAATAAAACCCAATTGATTTATAGGGGAATTAAAAGGAACAAGAGCGACTTCACCTAAATGTTTTGTGCCGTCATCAGTCTCTAAAATACCTTTAAGAACTTCCTCACCCACTTTTGCAGAATAATCAGTGACAATACCATCTTTAAATTTAAGTTTGAAACCATCAATTATATTTCCTGAATAACTTAAAGGAATTGAATTGTGCACTGTTCCATTAACTTTTAATCGATGTGGTGTGGTTAAAATTTCTTCTGTTGGTATATTTGGTGCGAATGTAACTCCATCAGGCTCAGGACAATGGCATATACCACCGGCAAAAATTCCATCATCGCAAATTCCTACCTCTAAATCTGTTCCAGTAAGATTTTTAAAGTGAAGAGCTTTTAAATTTAAGGAATTTAAAGCTAATACATTTCTTTTCATTTCTTCAATATGTTTATCCCATCCTACTATGCCGCTTTCTTCAGTGACATAACAAGTTTTTAATATGGCGTTCCACATTTCTTTAACTGCCGCATCTTCAGTCATATTTGGGAAAACTTTTTTCGCCCATTTTTTATTTGGAACAGCAGCTGCGCTCCATTGCAACTGGTTTTCCTTTTTTTTAAAATTCAAATCATTTAGAGGTGTAGAAGTAGCCTTTTTCCACATTGAAAGCTTATTATTATCCACATCTCTCAAACCATCGGGATCATCACTGATAAGTCTTAAAAAGCATGCATTTTGTTCACCATAATAAGTTTGTGATTCCACCCACCAATTAGGAACATCACAAATTGTTTCATCACTAGCATGTTTTAGACGTATTTTAGTTAATTCCTGATCAGTAAAATGCACTACAACATCTTTAGCTCCTAATTCGTAAGCCCTATTTGTAAGTAATCTTAAAAATTCAATAGTATCTACTGATGTTTCTATAACAAGTATTTGGTCCTTACCTATTGCTGCGCCTCTTTGTAATATTAAATCAGCATAATTTTTTAACAGTTTTTCCATAATCATCAACTCCATTCTTAAATTTCAATAATAAAGACGAATGCTATCTAGCAAGAATGCATTTTGCAAAATGATTTTCACCAACTTTGTAAAGCGGTACTTCTTCTTGTTGACACTCTGGTTTTACGTATTTACATCTTGAAGCGAAACGGCAACCAAGTGGGGGATTAATAGGTGATGTAACTTCGCCTTTTAACAAATCTGGTTCTTGGCCTTTTTTTGTAATATCTATAACTGGAATAGCCGTTAGTAATGCTTTTGTATATGGATGTACCGGATTCCTAAACAATTCTTGTGTAGAGGTAAATTCTACACATTGACCTAAATACATAACTGCTATATTATCAGAAATATGTTTTACAACACTTAAATCATGTGTTATAAACATATATGAAAGTCCTTTGTTATCTTGCAAATCCATTAATAAATTCAAAATTTGAGCTTGTATTGAAACATCTAATGCTGAAACCGGTTCATCACAAACGATAAAATTTGGATTGGTTGCTAATGCTCTAGCAACCCCAATACGCTGACGTCGACCTCCATCTAACTCATGAGGATATGAGTTCATCAATCTTGGGGCTAAACCTACTGTTTCCATAAGTTCGCGAATTCTATCATTTAATTCTGTCTTATTTTGACACATTTTATTTACAATCATTGGTTCTGCAATAATTTGAGCAATTGATAATCTTGGGTTAAGTGATGAATAAGGGTCTTGAAAAATAATTTGCATCTTGCGCCTTAGTAATTTAAGCTTGTCTTTTTTATATGGAAGTATATTTTCTCCTTCAAAATAAATTTCTCCTTCAGTAGGTTCAATTAATCTAAGCACTGTTCTACCTAGTGTGCTTTTACCGCATCCAGATTCTCCAACAATTCCAAGAGTATCACCTTTGTTAATTGTAAAATTAACTCCATCAACAGCGTGAAGCTTTCCTTTAGGTGTGTCGAAATATTTTTTTAATCCTTTTACTTCTAAAATAGGAGTTTTATTCATTTTTATCTCCCTTCTGGAAAAGATGGCATCTTATTTGATGGTTTCCATTAACCACAGTGACATCTGGATTTACTGTTTTGCATTTATCAAAACATTTTGGGCATCGTGGATGAAATACGCAGCCCTTGGGCAAATACATTGGATCTGGCATTAAACCCTTAATAGGAGAAAGCCTAGTTGTGGATTCATTCAAGTTTGGAAGTGATCCAAATAAGCCATTTGTATATGGATGATGGTCTTTACCCACAAAAATATCTTCAGCAGTACCATATTCTATAATTGTTCCAGCATACATAAC
>JBGUET010000157.1:2913-6058 GCA_041821225.1 Sedimentibacter sp. | reverse complement strand
TGTTAATATTCGCTTCATTGTCATTCTCCTATTTTAATTATTCTCCGACTGCTTTTTCTTTGCTATGGTCAAAATCAATCCTAATGCAATTGAGAGCATAGCGGCTGCGAGGATACGATATTGACTTGGCAACAAGAAAGTCAATGTATGCGCTGGAATCCAAAAAAACGGAATTGTCTTCAGAACAACAAAGTTTACAAAACTTGCTGTATCAATGCGCTGAACAATCTTGGTAATCGTGATGTTCTTAACACCCTCATGACGCATATCCAAATACGTATCTGAAATTCGATGCGCATACATGAAAGTGGGTCCAAATGTAGCATTCATCAAAGTGGCTGTAAAAAAAGCGAATGATAGTGCTACACCTTCAAAAGGCAAAAGGCCAATTGCTTGCAATTCTAGGACGCCAGTAGCGTAAATCGTGAAGATCATGGTAATGAGCACACCTAAAAGACCCCAAACCAGGGCGCGAGTAAAGAAATAACTTGAGAACTCCCATTTTCCTGTTCCAACACGTCTTGCCAATAGTTCACCCATTGTGGCCAAAATTGAAAATTTCAAGAATCCGCCAATCAACTTATAAGTATCTGTAAAAGTAATAAATGCTTCGCGGGTACTTGGTATTGCCAACATTAGACAAAACGCCAAGAATAATCCTCCCCAGATAAAATCACCCTTCTTCATCATCTTCCTCCTTAATATCCTCAACTATATATTAGCAAAATCCGTGCCAAAACAAAAACGAGCATGATGCCCGTTCTACTGTCGTTACTATTTAGTTATTATCATTTAATGGATTTTTAGTTAACGTCATGTTTCAAAAAGTAAACATTACTTGTTTATTTTCTTCCAAAGCGCCGTTCTACTGATCCCTAGTTTTTTGGCAATTTCTGCTTTTGATAGTCCGCTTTTCACTAATTGAGAAATGATTCTTTCTTCAATTAATTTTTGTATTTCCTTGAGATTGATGCTGTCATCAATTATATTTTCAGGCACATTGAACTCATCCGTTTGAGTCAAGTCAATTTCATCAAACATGATGTATCTTTCGGCCACATTCTTGAGTTCTCTAACATTTCCCGGCCAATTATATTCTGTCAGCCTTTTAATTTCCTCTTTGTTTGGCCACCTGATTTTCTCATCAAGTTCAAAAATCCTTAGGAAATAAATAAATAATGGTTCAATGTCAGCGGTTCTTTCCCTAAGTGGAGGTATATTCAATTCAAGACTGCTCAATCTATAAAACAGATCACTTCTGAATGCTTTGTTTTGCACCATTGTTTTCAAATCTTCGTTTGCGGCGCTGATGATCCTCACATCCAGTGGAATCAAATAATCTGATCCCAAGCGCATCACTTCCTTCTCTTCAATTACCCTAAGAAGTTTACCTTGCAATCCAGGTGATATGGAGTTGATTTCATCCAAGAAAATAGTACCCCCATGGGCCAACTCAAACACGCCTGGTTTTCCACCTTTTCTTGCTCCTGTAAAAGCACCTTCCTCATATCCGAAAAGTTCACTTTCAAGAAGTGATTCAGGTAAAGCGGCACAGTTGATTGCTACAAAAGGCGCATTGCTTCTATCACTAACATGGTGAAGGCTCTGAGCCAAAATTTCCTTCCCTGTTCCACTCTCGCCATATATTACGGCAGCAGAATCGCTTTGCCCAATCTTCTTTGCTTTTTCAATGATTTCACCCATGGATTCATCAGCATAGACAATATCTGTAAAGTCATATCTTGCCACCAAGCCTTTCTTGTTCAGCTTACGACGTATTTTTTGCTCAAGCATTTGTAGTCGCGTTATATCTTGAAAAGTTAAAAGCATCCCCTTCACCATATGCCCTCCCCAAATTAAAGAGGTACTATAAGTAATCACCATGGGGCCAATCCAGAGAAGCTGTTCTTTCTTTTCTATTTCAAGAACTATATCTTCAGCCAAAAAACTAAAATCTGGTAAAATATTAGAAAGTTTTTTGCCAATGATGCGCGGCCTGCCAATCTTCAAAATTTCCTGGGCACGTTCATTGAATAATTGCACTTCTTCATTTTCATTAATAGTAATAACAGCATCTCTTACACTGTCAAGTGTCTTTTTCAACAGTTCATGCTGATAATCCCACCTATAGAGATGTCCCAACACCTCCTTAGCATAATTGACGATCTCTGTGATTGATTCAGTAGAGGCATTGACAAACACAGATGAAATACCATCTCTCCGAGCAAAGGAACAAACTACTCCACCGCCAATAATCACACAATCTGGATTGGAATCAATTACTTTTTTATAAAGCTTCTCAATCTCACTACCATTACTAAATGTATGAATTTCTACTTCTTCCGGTATGTAGTTGATCCAAGAATGCTCAAAATTGATATTATCCCAGAGAATGAGGATCATCTTTTTCTTAAAGGATAAACCACTTATTAGCGCATTGAAAATATCCGTAGAGGTAACATTCAGTCGAAGAAGTGGCACCGTAACATTTCCAACGCTTTTATCGTAAGTTCCGCTACGGCCAATGATGACGCGAGCGCCTTTTTCCTCCAACAATCTTCCTTGTTCTTCTAAATGCTCATTGTCCAATATCTCAATAATAAAATCTCCTGATTTAGTTTCATCTGGATACAGCTCTTCTATCTTCTTTTTCATTTCGTAATCTGTAGCAATAATCCCTAATTTGTTGAGCATGTTATCTCCTCCGCCACTCTATTTATCTATATCAGACAACAAACAACTCTATGGTACATTACCTTGATTGATGCGCGACACTCCTGTTAAGATGTTTTTTTTATTAAATTTATTTTTGTTGGGGTTTATAAAAATTTTACACCTTTATTTTATTATATTATTTATTGTGGATTTGTCAACCAAAGCGCTTAAATATTCGTCTTGTTTGCCTTTGAAGGCCAGGCAAATAATTGAATTATATATGGTATAGAAAGTTGACGTGGCTACATACTTGAAAGGCGATTTTGCAGTTTGCTCAAAAGTTCAAATTTAAACAATAGTAAAGTCATGTAACTTTCAAGTTATCTGACTTTTTTAGGGGCGAGCTACAAATTACGGCTAATCAAACTGTCCCCAAATTACACATCACAATTTACTGTACAACATTTAGAAACCTATGTTATAATGGCAA
>JBGUET010000157.1:0-2903 GCA_041821225.1 Sedimentibacter sp. | reverse complement strand
GGAGAATAATAGTGAAGAAAATAGCCAGTATTGCATTAATTGTGCTCATAATTATTAGTTTATCTTCTTGTTCTAACATTTCAGAACCAAAAAATAATGTAACTAGTGAAATAGATGAGGGAGTTAACCATGATCCTAAAAACTTTCAAGGTGGATTGGACGAAGCTATGGAAGATGGAAATTTTACACTTGTTAAAAATCAAATTGGTGATGAAATTATTCTTACAACACTTAATTTAAAAGTAAATAATGTTGAAGAAAAACAATCAATTAGTTCATATTATGGTTCAGCAGCGGAGGCACATGAGGGTTTTGAGTTTGTACTAATTCTACTACAACTTAAAAATACAACAAATGAAGAATTTGAATTTTCACAGGATTTAATAATTATGGATGATAAAAAGCGTGAGTTTAATTCTTATCCTAATACTACTGATAATTTAGATAATTGTATTGAAAATAGAAAGTTATCACCAGGTATATCAGAAACGGGTTACTTAGTTTATGAATTACCTAAAGATTCTATGAGTTATAGTATTTATTCATGGAATGCTGGTACAGATAAGCTATATGAAATTAAATTAAAATAAGTGTGTTTTCATAGCTTAAAAAGTTGATTTATTCTGCTAAATTGATTGCTTAAACAATCAATAATGGGTATAATGTAATGAATGTATAAAATTAAATATATAAAGAACAACATTGCTTATTTAATTTTTCAAATTAATTAAAAAAATAATAAAGATAGAGGTAGAAATGATGAATGAAACTATGATTACATTGCTTAACAGAAGGTCTATACGAAAGTTTAAACAAGATCAAATCACTGATGAAGAATTAAATGCTGTGCTTGAGGCAGGAAAATATGCACCAAGTGGAGCTAATCAACAGTCCGCTATTTTTGTTGCGGTTCAAAATAAAGAAGTTATACAAAAAATCACTAAGATGAATGCTGATATAATGGGTAAGGATATGGACACCTATTATGGCGCTCCTACAATAATATTAGTTTTGGCTGATAAAAGCAAGGTTGCACCTGTAGAAGATGGAAGCATTGCAATTGGAAACATGCATAATGCTGCTTATTCTCTTGGACTTGGAGCATGCTGGGTTCATAGAGAAAGACAGATGTTTGAAAGTGAAGAAGGAAAGTCTTTGCTAAAGGAATGGGGAGTAGAAGGAGATTTTATTGGTGTGGGTTCATTGATATTAGGATATCCAGACTGTGAGCAACCTAAAGCTTCTCCGAGAAAAGAAAATTCTGTTTTCATAATAAAATAGTAAATCTTGGGAAATTCTTCGTTGAAATTGGATATTGCTAATTGCATGGTACAGTAGTATTATAGTTATATATTTCTTATTGAAGAGAGGAGCTATACCATGTCAAATAACACTTTTAGTGGACTTGAAATGCTTAAAGTCGCAATGCTTATGGAAGAGGAAGGCTACAATTTCTACAAAAATGGTGCTAATAATACAACTGGAAAAACTAAGGAGTTTTTATTAGCTGCAGCTAGCCAGGAATCAGACCACAAGGATAAATTTTCGAAAATTTACAATGATTTGTCTAAAAATAAAGAAGTCGAATCTGAATATCTGTATGACGACGAAGTTACAAAATATCTTAGAGGATTAATAGAAAATCAGGTTTACAATAAAAACAAAGATACTAAGGATGCATTCAAAGATATTAAAGTAGCAGTAGCAAGTTCTCTTGAGTCTGAATCATTAACGGTGAAAATTTATACTGAAATGTACAAAGGTGTAACTGAAGATGACGCTAAAGAGGTAATGTCAAAAATAATTGAAGAAGAAAAAGAACACGTTCAATATTTTGAAAAATTGCTTAAGGATTTATAAGCTTAAAATTTTCGAAAATTTTGGGGACAAACCTTTTGATTTACAGTAAAGGTTTGTCCCCATTTTGATTTTCTAAAAATCTTATTAGTTAATATTTCCGTTTAATACTCTTACAATATAGCTGTCTGCTGGTAAAAATATGGTTTTATCGCCTTTCATTGTTACTTTTAAGGCGTCTAAACTTCTTATGAATTCATAGTAACTAGCTCTCTCTTCTGTGGAGTAAGCAGCTGCTATGATTTTCATATATTCGCCTTCGCCTTGACCTTTTAGCTCTTCAGCAGTTGCTTGTGCCTTAGAAAGCAATATACCTACTTCCTTATCAGTTTCATTAACAACTTTACTTGCCTCTAAGTTACCATCTGCTCTGAAACTTTCTGCCATTTGTGTTCTTTCAGATACCATCCTGCTATATACAGCTGATTCATTGTCAGTTGGCAAGTCTAATCTTTTTATTTCCACTGCTATTGTTGATACACCATAATTTTTCAGTTGCTCGTTTACCATATCTGTTATAGTCGTATTTATACTATCAATTGAACCGTTGTCTGAATTAATTATATCTGCCTGATCCATTGTTCCTAATGTATTTTTAACTGCATTATAAACTACTGCATCAATTCTGTTTTCCATTTCAGTAATTCTACTTACGGTTTTCATAAATGTATAAGGGTCTTCTATTTTCCATACTGCAAAGTTGTCTACTACCAATGTTTTTTTATCTCCTGTCAATACTTCTGATGGGGGAATATCATACATCATTCTATATTGTGGTATAGTTTCAACTTTGTCTAACATAGGCATTTTGAAGTGTAGCCCTGCTTTATCTTGAATTTGAACAAATTTTGAAAATCTTGTTACATATGCATATTCATTTTCTCTTACTACATATGTTGCATTTGACAATACAATCAATGCTAAGACTACAATTATTAATACAACTGCAGCACCTATTTTGCCTGTTTTTTTAACTTCCTGCATTAGTTTCCACCTCCTACATCTTCTGTACTAGTTGTAAAGCTCTTAAGTGGCAACATTTTTTG
>JBGUET010000156.1:0-6058 GCA_041821225.1 Sedimentibacter sp. | reverse complement strand
GCTGTAAAAATATCATCTGCTCTGTGAGCATGGGCCTTTAAAGGTATTTCTTTTTTCATAACTGGAAGCAACGCATTTAATTTTATGTCAAAATCAGGTTTCCTGTCAGGATCTACAACAGATGCTTCTAAATCTTCCATGTACTGCTTTGCTTCAAATAGTGTTTCTCTAAGTAGTGCCGCAACTCCCATCCTTGTAACAGGAGATTTGTGTTGTTCATTGTACACTCTTTTGGGATTTTCTCCAAAAGCAATTTTTATAGCTACAGGATCCTTAATCACCATATCATCAACTCTTTTACCAAAAGTTTTCATGGCTAAAAATGATCCACCTATTACATTGGCACTTCCAGGTCCTGTTACAGCTGTAGTCACACCACCTTCTATGGCATCTTGGAATCCTTGGTCCATTGGATTAATAGCATCTATTGCCCTTAATTGAGGTGTTATTGGCTCAACATCCTCATTGCCATCATCCCCTTCAAATCCGATTCCTTCTTCCCACATACCAATATGACAATGCCCATCTACTAAACCTGGCGTAACTAAGTAACCACATGCATCAATTACTTCAGCATCTTTAGGTATTTCCAAATTTTTGCCTATTGCTTTTATTTTACCTTCTTGGATAATTATTTGACCATTGTCAAAATCTTCTCCACTCATGGTTTTTATATAACCATTTTTGATTACTAACATCTTGCCTCCATATTTTAAACAATAAATATAATAATATAATATAATCTTAGTATCTTGGTATAAAACCTACCTTTTTATAAGCCTTTCTTAAAGTTTTACGTGCAACAACTTCAGCTTTCTCGGCTCCATTAATATATATCTTTTCCAAGTAGTCTTTATTTTTCAATAAATAATCTATTTTTTCCTGAATTGGTTTAAGTTCACCAATAACAATTTCAGCAACATCATCTTTAAATTGAGCATAACCCTTGCCTTCATAGTCTGCAACAATTTCTTCATTTGATTTATTTGTTATCTTTGAATAGATATTCACTAAGTTTTTAACACCAGGTTGTTCATCTGAATATCGTACTATTCCTTCAGAATCAGTTACAGCTCTTTTGAATTTTCGTCTTATTGCATCATGATCATCCATAAGAAGTATGTAGCTGTTGTCATTAGAATCCGATTTTGACATCTTGCTTTCTGGCTCCTGCAAGCTCATAATTTTAGCTCCATCCTTTGAAATAAAAGGATCTGGAATTTTAAATGTTTCACTAAAACGGTTGTTAAATCGTTGTGCAATATCTCTTGTAATTTCTAAATGTTGTCTTTGATCTTCGCCAACTGGGACTAAATCAGCCTGATACAAAAGAATATCTGCAGCCATTAGTACAGGATAAGTAAATAATCCTGCAGTTATAGCATTGTTGTCAAGTTTTTTAGATTTGTCTTTAAACTGCGTCATTCTTCCTAGTTCTCCGTAGTAAGAAAAGCAATTTAATAGCCATGCAAGCTCTGCATGAGCTGAAACATGTGATTGTATAAACAATGTTACTTGCTCTGGATCCAACCCTGCTGCTATATAGTTAGCCAAGACTTCAAGAGTGTTTTTTCTTAAATTTTTTGGCTCTTTAGGTACGGTTATTGCGTGCATATCAACTACGCAATAGTAACAATCATATTCACTTTGCAGTTTAACCCAGTTCTTAAGGGCTCCTAAATAATTTCCTAGTGTCAATGCGCCAGATGGTTGCATTCCGCTAAATATAACTTTTTTATTTTCCATTTTCATCCTCCATATATAATAAAAAAGAGTTTCCTTCCAAAAAGGACGAGAAAACCCATTAAACTCCCGTTTTTGTGATTATACTACATTAAAAATTATTTGTCAAAATTTTTTAACCTACTTTTTAGATGCAATTTTTATTAAAAAAACACAAACAAACAGACTGCATAGGCAGTCTAGTTTATTTTAAGCATGAAATTTTAATTGACCTATCTAAAAAATTAGTATTTCTTTAAATACTCTTTACTACAAGTATTCCAAGCATAACTATTTGTTTCTTCATCTGATTTTTCATACACTAGTAAAACCTTTTGAAAGTTTAAATATACGGCTTTGACCTTCTCACCTAATTTAATTTTTTCACTATCACTAATTAATTGTCCTTCTGTTCCTTGAACTAAATCAACATCAGAATTGTCTAATATTTCTTTTACAGTAATAACATCTCCTTGTATTGGAAAATGTAGTTTCCCTTTAATTCGGCCATCATTGCCTGTAAGCCTTAACCCTATTCCTGCAAGAGCACCTATTACTCCTCCACCGGTACCTCCATGTTCTGAAAGATGAACCCCAATGTTTTGTGCAGTTTCATAGGCTATTTTTTTTGTCAAAATTTCTTTTTTTGCTCGCTTCCCATAACTTATGAGTTCTTGAGAATCTTTAATAACTTCATAATTTGCAATACAAAGACCTGGGTCCGATCCTTCAGCACTTTCTTTTTCCAGAAAATTCACAGCATAATTCTTAAAATCATCATAGATTTTCTTTTCATGGTCTATTACAAAACACATGGTACTGTTGTGAGAAGTGAATGGAACATCTGGATGAAAATATAGCTGATGCCTTGTAATGTATGAACATTTCCCCCATCCAAATTTTTCAATATCTTCAATCATCAAACTAGCCAATGCACCTGTACCTCTTGATTCTAAATTATCAGTATCATCTATACATACGAAAGTTTTCATAAAAACTCCTTTATTGTTTAATTTTTTATTTCCCTCATACCTTTGCCATTTAATATTTCATTTGCTTGGTCATCATCTAGACTGATGTCAAAAAAATTCATATAATAATCTTTAGTTATCTCCGCCATATCCAAATCTTCAAAATATTGTGGATATAATAGTTTAGCAGTCCATTGAATTGCCAAAGGAGTTTCTAAAGACCCTGGATGTCCCCACCTAGAAATACCAACTGGCATTTGATATACTTTTTTTTCTTTAACTGCCCTTAGAGTTTTCCACTGCTCGTTTTCTAAAATATACTCATTAACTCCAGCTTCATTGGCTATTATTACTTGTGGATCCCACAAATAAATTTGTTCTAATGTAGCGTATGTTTTTTCTCCTGAAACCTTTAAATCATCTTCAATTGACACATTTATTCCACCAGCAATATTTATCCAATCAGCGGATAAACTGTTTTTTACATCTGTTCGTACTGCTTCATTTACTGAATGATAAAGGGTTATTTTTTCATTGTCAGGTATTGTTAAAGTTATTTTTTTTGTATCTTCTATTACCTTTAAATAGTAATCTATATACTTTTGGGCTTTTTCTTCTTCGCCTAAAACTTTCCCAATTATTGAAATTGTTTTAATTTGTTCTTCCATAGAATAAAAATCAATAACAATATATGGAATGCTTAATTTGTTTAATTTTTCTACAGTACCTTCATCCATAGCGGTATCAGACTTGATAAAAACAACGTCTGGGTCACAGGCAAGAAGCTCTTCAATATTAATAGCTACAGAACTGAAAGGAACTGGTAAATCTTTAATATGGGGGTGAATGCTTGTCAAAACTTTATCTCTTTTCAATCCATCAACAACAGCAACGATATCTTCACCTCTTCCAAGCATTGTAACCACATGTCCGGTATACGCATAACCGCATGCAATGCGAGTTGCTGCCTTAGGTAATGTTACTGTTCTGCCAAAATAATCTTCTACAGTTATAGAAGTTTGAGAACTTATATTAGGTTCTTCTACCGCATTTGGAGTATTAACTTTGCATCCCATAAGAAGCAGTAATAATATTGTTACTGTAAAAATTTTTATATTATTCTTTATTTTCATAAGTACTCACCTCTCAATTATATTTTAACTATAGACAACGGAATAATTTGTCTTACAGAAGTATTCTCATCAACCTTATAATTCATTATCTTTGAATTTATTTGATATGTTTTTTGTATGTTTTTTTCATTCAATACTTCGCTAGGGCTGCCAACTTGTTCAAATATACCGTTATTCATAAGACCTAAGGTAGTAGGTATGTTATTGTTTTCAAAATAATAGGCATGATTCGGAAAATGTGTTGCCATAATAACAGAAATATTATTCTCCCTAATTAAATCAACCACTGTTTCTAGCAATACAATTTCATTTTTAAAATCTAAATGAGCCGTTGGTTCATCCATAATTATTATTTTAGGCTTTTGAGCAAGTGCCCTTGCAATCATTACTAATTGGCATTCCCCTCCGCTTATTTGAGTGTATGGTAAATCTGCCAAATGATTGATACCTACCTTTTTCATTGCTTCTATAGCAATGTCTTTATCTTCATTTGTTGGAGAAGAAATAAATGTTGTTTTATAAGCTCTTCCCATAAGAACAATTTCTTTAACTGTATATGGAAAAGATTTTTGATGAACCTGAGGAACATATGCCATTTTTTCAGCTATTTTATTA
This sequence comes from Sedimentibacter sp., assembly GCA_041821225.1. GTDB lineage: Bacteria > Bacillota > Clostridia > Tissierellales > Sedimentibacteraceae > Sedimentibacter. Next base: position 1,617 of record JBGUET010000156.1, on the reverse strand, counting down.
GATTTTATGCTATTTAATAAACTGCCATCAATTATAATGTTTCCATTATTCAACTTTAATAATCCTAAAATACAATCAAGTAAAGTCGTTTTACCACAACCATTTGGTCCTAAAATACAAAACAATTCTCCTTGTTTTACACTTAAGTTGATTCCTGAAAATATTTGCTTGTCCCCATAACTAAAGGATGCATTATTTACTTGTATTGTGTCTTTCATTACCAAGCGCCTCCCTTAGTCTTTTTTAAAATATAAATAAAAAATGGTCCACCTATTAACGAAGTTAAAATACCAATAGGAATTTCTCCACCTGTGAGCGTTCTAGAAATATTATCAATTATTATAAGAAATGACGCACCAAGAACGCAGCTTATGGGTATTAATTTTTTATTGTCATTTCCTACAATCATTCTACCAATGTGTGGAATTATTAAACCAACCCAACCTATTGTTCCGCTGACACAAACTGCTCCAGCTGTTGCAGACGTTGCAAACAATATTGCAATTAATTTATTTAAATTACCATTTATTCCCAAGGTGTGCGCTTCACGGTCCCCCATGGAAAGGACATTTATTCTCCAACGCATTAAAATTAATCCAATTATTCCAATAAGCATTGGTGGAACTCCGATTATAATATCCTGATTAGTGGAAGAAGCAAAACTTCCCATAAGCCAAAATGTAATAGCAGGCAACTTGTCTAAAGGATCCGCCACATATTTTACCAATGAAATAAGTGCAGAAAACAATGATGATATAACCGTTCCTCCAAGAACAAGCATTATTGTTGGAGTTGTGTTGTAAATTCGTCCAATTGTATAACTAAAAAACACGGCTAGTCCGCCAAAAAACAATGCAAACACATATACGTAAAATGAGGAGCGAGAAAATAACAATATTGCTAAAGCAGCACCAAACCCTGAGCCAGAGCTAACCCCCAGTATACCAGAATTCACCAGTGGATTTCTGAATAACCCTTGAAAAACTGCTCCACTTGCTGCAAGGGAAGCTCCTACAAAAGCAGACAATATGGCTCTAGGCATTCGTATATCCCATATAACTGTGTAAAATGTGTCTTGAATAGAAGCATCTTTTACAAATGGAAACATTAATATTTTATACATATCCTTTATTGGAACTGGATATCGACCATTAAAAAGTGTCAAGACTATTAAGGCAATAGGAGAAAGAAATATTATTATATAAAGCAGTTTCTTTTTGTTCATCTTTACCCCTTTTTCATTTTTATAAAAATGAAAATTCCAAAAATTGCTGTTACTATTAATATTGCTGCGAGCAAAATATTTTTATTTGACAGTTCATTGTTTGTATTCTTAATATCCCCATTGTTTGCTTGGTCATCTTCTTGATTAAATGATGCTTTTTCTTCAGCATCTACATTATCTCCATCATGAGAATCAATATCATTAACGTTTAATGAGGAATCATTTGAAGATTCTGAAAGAACTGTTTCCGACTTACTTTCATTTTTTACTTGGTCTTCATTATTTATAGTAACATCTTCATTTACAACTGCCGTTGATTCAATTTCACTTTTTTCTTTTATAATTTGGTCTTCTGCTTGCACAACTTCCTCTACTAAGTTTTCTTTAGGTAA
>JBGUET010000155.1:0-6060 GCA_041821225.1 Sedimentibacter sp. | reverse complement strand
GATATCTTTGGCTTTGGTGCAGGTGTAGCACTTCATACCATTGCATCTGCTGCATCGGAAATATTGACTACAATAATAAACCCTATATTGACAATTCTTGATATTATTATATTTTTGCTTGAAGTCATGCCGTCCAATGCGGTAAGAGATTCCTTTGAAACAACAATATTTACAGATAACATAGGAATTGACGAAAATTTTGGTTCTATTAGTGAAATTCTTGGGGACCAAAGGGCAGATAATATTTTGGAAAGAGATTTGGCAACTTTATTAGCATATAGTATACGTACAACAACTGAACTTAACTTGGTTTTTCAGCATAAAGTTCAAGGTATAAATTCTGGTGGAATCACAGCCATTGATTATGTTGCTAATCAATCATCTGTTGATGAGGATTTGGCAATTATGTTTAAAGAAACTAAAAATGTTATGACTGCCGCTTATGATGACCCTGAATATTTCTATGAACACAGAGCAGATTATGCTGAGTACCTTGATAATATGGATGCTTTGGTTAGAACTTCTAATGAATTTTTGGCAGATGTTGCAGAATATGCCATGACACATCCACAAGTAATAGTTAATATGGATTTGATAATAGAACTTAAAAAGATAAAAAGTACTGCTATTTATGGATTGGAGCTTTCAGTTAACAATTTAAGATATACCTTTGATAAAAATTATGACCCTCTTCTCTTTCAACAACCTGAGCTTGAAGAAGCAGTTGTTGAAAATGCTGGTATTATTTATATTGATAAACCAGTAAAAATAAAAGGGACGATGGATTTTTCTGGTGAAACCAATACTCAGATGATTTTCGAGCATGGGACGGATAGAATGATGGTGGAAGCAGGGGTATCTCCCTTGGGAAGCATAGAATCATTGCTTTCTGGAACAGTGCAGGACTTCATGTTTAGTCTCGTGGATAAATTTATTGATCTAGATATTGATATTGAAGATGTTGAGGTAAAACTTTCCTTTGAAACTAGTGATGATTCTATTCTCAGTGGTTACTGGGATGGAGAAGCCATTGTGCTTACTGGTCACCACCCTGGAATGGTGGAAACTGTTGTTAGGGCAGATATTGAACAGGTGAGAAATGGTGAAATTGAAGAGGAATATGCAATGATTAAGCGTAATTTCTTGGTTATTTCAGGTGATCAGCTCAATGAGCCTTTTAGTCAAGGACCGCGAATCGATAGCGTTCTAGATGAAGACGGAGAAGAAATTTTTGCGGCTTACATTGGAGATCTAATAACCGTCAAAGGAAGAGGATTTTCTAGAATGCCAAATTCGTATGAAAATCTTTATTTTGGAAGTCTACCTATTTATAACGAGCTAGGAATGGCAGAATTCATATCTAAGGCTGATTATAACTCTTTTGTTGCTGAAGTACCAGATTCTCTAGGTGATGACATAAAGGTTATTGTAGGGCCTGACCAAGATTGGACACCAACCCAAATGGATAAATGGCCTTCTAATGTGGAATATTTCAAGGTGCTGCCTACAGAACTTCATGATGTGCACCCCACCGGAATTGTTGGTGAATCATGGCCTGTAATAGGAAGAGGGTTTTCTCATTATGCATTGAGAAATGTAGGCTTGTTCAATGAATTTGAAGATGAACCAGGTGTAACACCACAAAGTTATAAGGGCTTGTTTAATTCTGCATCACAAAATACGCTTAATCACAATTATCATAATCAGTTGGATTTTATATTCCCTGAAGAAGCAGAGGATGGAACGTTTAAAACTGTGACGGATGGTGTGTATGAAACACAGTCTTATCCTTATACAACTCATGCCTTTTCATCTCCTATGGAGTTAAATGATGAGCGTGAAGGGATTCGTCCTAATTACGTAGTAAATGAAGATACTGGTGATGGTCTGGCTGTTTGGTACGATGTTAATGATAGTGGTGGTATGCAGCTTATTTCGGCTTTTGCTAACAGACAAGAAAAAAGTTTCAAAGATTATGGGATTATTTCTGAAAATATTGGGGGTATTCCTACTGCGCCAGATGAAGTTGGGTTGGATGTAAATGCAGGTGTTTATGGAATCAGCTGGATTGGAAGAGGAGATACAGGAAATGATGTTTTCTTTAGTGAAACCACCGATGGTAAGAACTGGACAGAGGAGATTAATGTTTCTACTAGCATGAATGCTTCTTCATCTCCTGAAATAGGAATAGTGGATATAGATGAGGATGGAGATCAAGATTTTGTAGTCATTTGGACAGAAAATCCAATAGTTGAAAGCGATCCTTCTCTAGTTAAAATGTCGACACTAATAAATAATAATGGCGATTACATAGTTGATACAACTGTGATTTCAGATCAAAATGCGTCGGAAGTCAGCATGGATCTATATGATAATTATATGGCAGTAACCTGGTCGGAAGAGACCGCATCGCCGTATACTAAAAATATACATGGCCTTTTTGGAAGCTATGAAGATGGAGAATTAATCAATCAAAAAAACTTTGTGGCATCTGAAAACAGTGGGTATGAAGCTTATGCCTCCGCATACGAAGACTCATTAGACCATATGAGAATCTATAAGACAGCAGGGAATTCTGATGTTGCCATAGGTATGGATGAGGATACAAATGAGCCTAATGTGTACATTGCGTGGGAAAATTATGCAAAAGCCACAAAAGATAATGTGGAATTTAGAAATAAAGACATATTTTTTAGAGTAGTACCTGTAGATGGAGATATAGGAGAAATTACGAACATAACCAAGAGTATAAAAAGTTCACAAACTCCAAAGGTGACTGTTGATGGAGATAGTACGCCTACGATTACGTTCATAGAGACGGGATATGAAGACCATAAATATCAAAGAGATCAAGGTTTTGAAACGGAAATTTATTTTGCAAGATCTTTTGATGATGGCGAGACATTTAATAAACCGTTTATAAAAGTAGATAGCAATGAAGATGCACAGAGAATTGGCCATATACAATTGGATGGAGCTGGTGCAGCTGATTACGGTGTCATCTATCAGTATGAATCTGAAGGAAAGCAAAATATTCGTTTTTACTCAACACAGGAGATAGAAACAGTAGAAAAAAATACTTTAGCGAACACCGCAGATAAAAAGAATGGTAAATTCATTATGAGGACATATATGTTGGGTTCCCATTATGGGAGCTTGTTGAATACCAATGAACATCCAAATGGTGACGTAATTATCTCTAGGGAAAACAATAGTGATTTAATGAGAATCGTTAGAGATCATTCAGTTATGGGAAATATATCTGCATCGCCAGATGGTAAATATATTAGCTATGGGCAGGAATACCTTACGGTTGCAGAGGCAGATGGATCTCATCCTATTGGTATTTTTATAGGAGAATGGGAATACACTGCACTAGATGCAATGTGGTCACCAAGTGGAAATTATATAGCTTTTCACGGTATTGGAGAAATGTCAGGTTATGATGAAGGTAAGGGTGGAACTAGTTATGTAGACCGAAATGGATTGGAATTTGGAGGAATGGAAGATTTGAATTTAGCTTCTGGCAACCCTTGGGGATATATAAATAATACAGAAGTCTTTGTAGTAAAACCTAAAGATGATTGGGATGGAACTGGTATTAGGATAGTTGATCCAAGGGATGATTATTATAGCTTTACAGATGATGATATATCCTTGTCTTGGCCTTCAATAACTCTAGATGGTAAATTCATGGCTCTTGTGGACAGTGATAGTAGAGATCCATATGATTACGGTAAATTATATTTGAATAATTTAGAAACAGGTATAAATAAAAAATTGACTGATAACGGTGCATTGCCTGTTTTCTCACCAGATTCTAAATATATAGCCTATAATGTTTTAAGTGAAGGAATTCGTAAAATAAAGATTAGAGGATTATATGATATCGATTTTAGTATTCTTATTGATACAGGGACAAATCTATATCAACCAGTGTTTAATAGTGACAGTTCTAAACTATATTTCAATGAAAAAAATGCTACGACAAAAAACATAATACTAAAATACTATGATGTAGTTCAAGACCAGGTCTATACCATAGGCTCATCAACAGGTATTTCTGGTAAAGTAGACCTATTGACTGTATCAACTGACTTGTTGGTTAAGGACGACAAAATATTATTAAAAGAAGGTGAAGAAACAACTCTTGATTTACATTTGGCAAAAATACCAGAGCATGAAGTAAATATAAAGGTGGTGGCTTTATCATCGTCATTACAGATAAATCAAGGAGAGTTCGTATTTGATTCATCTAATTGGAAAACAGACCAGAGTATTGTAATCAGCACAGTGGAAGACGATCTAGATAATGGAAATAAAATATATGAAATTAGATTTATTATAAGCAGTGAAGATGATTATTTTGAAAATGGAAGTAGTATCAGCACTCAGGTTTATTATTCAGATAATGATGGTCGAGACACCATATTACCAGAGTGGGAAGAAGAGAGTCATATTAACCTTGAATCCTATGGCAATACTCAGTTAAAAGCAACCTGGCCTAAAGGAAAAGACAATGTAGGTGTTACAAGCTATAGAGTTATTCTAAAAGATGGTGAGCAAAAAGAAATATATAATGGTGTTGTGACAGAACAAGTTTTTATTTCTGAAACCTTATTACCAACTGTGACCTATACAGTTAAAGTGTATGCTATGGATGATGCGAATAATAGGTCGGATGAATTGTCTGCTTTTTATACACCAGAAGATGGTAGTAATCCATATTTTAACTCCGAAGATATCATAAGTATTAATTATCTATCTGGTCATGAGGTAGAAATTGTATGGGATGAAGCTCACGATGATACTGTTATAAACAGATATAATATTTACTTGGATGAAGTTTTAATTGGTTCTACAAGTGAAAGAATATATGTAGAGAATGGACTTGACAGTGATACCACTTATACAATAAGTGTACGTCCTGTAGATTCTTCTGACAATATAGGTACTCGTATTGGAAGGACATTTACTACCCTAACTGAGGATGATTTTGAACAAGGACCAGGGTATTATGACGGTACTTATTTGCACGGAGCTATTCACCCAACATATAACCAGTGGAATGGTTCATCCAGGTTTTCAGAACCTACAAGTTTGGGGTTAAGTTTTGTTTTAGAAGATTATAAAACGACATCCCCTGTAATTGATGTTGAAGGCAATATCTATACAACAAATGAATCCAATCAATTATGTAAGCTAGATAAAAACGGAAATATTATTTGGGTAAATGAATCTGCCTTTGTCCAAGGTGATATTACCTTGCAACAAAATTACTTGTATTTTGTTGACAGTGGAGGTGGGGTTAGCATCTGTAGTTATTCATCTGGAAATTTAGTAAGCAGGTATATAACTGCAGATTACAACGCGGAAGAAATTATGGGCATTGATAGAGACAATAACCTTATATTGAAAGTATTTCAAAATGAAAATCTTGATTGCATATTGCTTGTTAGTGTAGATTTTGAGGCTAGTTCACAATTCAATCTCATGAGAAGGATCCCGGTCTTTTGGGAAATTGATAATTATGTTTTAGGAGATGATGGATGGATTTACTTCATTGATATATATTCTAATTTCAGAGGATATGATCTGTATTCACCTAATGATACTTATCATTATGGAGATGGATATTATAAGGAAATCAATATAGTCAATAAAATGATTGAAGAACCATATAGTAATTTGGGGATTTCCAAGATGTTATCAGGGACTAATGCATCACGAGATTTATTCATGTATCAGAAAGATTACGAATATGGAAGCAGAAGATTTATTTCGGCTTTTGATACAGAAGGTGTTTTCTCAATAGATCTTGGTATGGATATAAACGAAATTAAGTGGCAGACAGAAATAAATGGAAGTCTTACTTCAACTAGAGTAACCCAAACGGATGATGGAAAACTTATTGCAACTGGATTTAGTGGTGTTAATGTAGGTTATGTTGTATGTATAGATACGAACAATGGAGATCTTTTGTGGGAAACAAACTTTACAGGAACAAACTTCCACGATAAACGAGCTATGGTTGATAAAAGCGGAAATATCTATGTTGTG
>JBGUET010000154.1:0-6065 GCA_041821225.1 Sedimentibacter sp. | reverse complement strand
AACAGATGTTGATTCAATATGGGTATACTATGCATGGGATGGAATTGCAACAAAAGTTAAAAATCTAGATACTAATTATCTTAATTTTGCTGATTATGGACCAGAACTTGATTATTATAATCCAGTAATAATTGTAAATAATGATTATGCAAAAAACAACGCTGAAACTGTGAAAAAAGTATTGAAGGCAGTTAAACAGGGCTATGAGTTTGCAATTGAAAATTCTGACGAAGCTGCACAAATTTTACTTGATGCTGCGCCTGAATTAGATCCAGCAATTGTAAAAGAAAGCCAAGCGTGGTTAGCAGGACAATACAAAGCTGAAGTAGCCCAATGGGGATACATTGACCAAACAAGATGGGATGGCTTCTATGAATGGTTGTTTGAAAATAAACTTATAGACAAAGAAATTCCTAAAGGAAGTGGATTCACAAATGAATATCTTCCAGAATAAGAACTCAATACTCAAGTATATGGTACTTGAGTATTGGTTGGGTGGTGTTTTGAATGGATAAACTCACTGCAAACAGTATAACTGTTAGTTATGAAGGGATAAATATTATTGAGGACATATCCATTGAATTAAATCAAGGTGAAATTGTCTGTATTTTAGGAGTAAGCGGAGTTGGTAAAACTACTTTGTTTAATGTGATATCAGGCCTCTTGAATCCTGATAAGGGTACTGTGGAATTAGATGGCAGGAATATAACTGGCAAAGCTGGAAATGTGAGCTACATGCTCCAAAAGGACTTGCTATTGCCCTATAAAACAATATTGGACAATGTTTCTCTTCCATTAATAATTAGAGGAGAAAAAAAATCTAAGGCTAGAGAGATTACAACAAAATATTTTGAAGAATTTGGCTTAGAAGGAACACAAAAAAAATATCCCAAGCAATTATCAGGTGGAATGAGGCAAAGGGCAGCACTCTTAAGAACATATTTGTTTTCTGACCAGGTTGCTTTGCTAGACGAACCATTCAGCGCTCTTGATAGCATAACTAAAAGCAGCATGCATGAGTGGTATTTGCAGGTAATGGAGCAAATAAAGCTATCAACCCTTTTAATTACTCATGATATAGACGAAGCAATAATACTGTCTGACAGAATTTATATTATGGCTGGAAAACCAGGTGGTATTAAGGAAGAAATAATTATAAGTGAAGCTAAGCCAAGAGATAAAAATTTTGTTGTAAGTGAAAGCTTCATGGAATATAAGCGACATATATTAAGCATACTTGAGTAATTTTAAAATTGCATTGTCCTAAATGTAGTGAAAATCTCTTCGAATGCTGAAATTAATGGATTGTTTGTCTATTCATAGGAATGGCAATGTAGGAAAATATAAGCTTTAAACAAAAGGACATTATTATAAAAATAATAATGTCCTTTTATTTTACGAGTTTCATCTTACACAGGGTTAATACTAGTGGTAAATTAGTTTTATTTAAAGTGTTTTGTTCTATGAGTATGTGGGTAATATAAAAATAATTAAACATTATTTACAAGAGAATATTTTGGATTTTTTTGGCTGTATACTTGTATGGGAAGAAAATTAATGTGTCCAATATTTGTTCATAACATTATAGTGGCTTATCTAGTCATATTATTAAAGTTAAATAAAAAATTGAAAGGAGAAATTATATGAGTGAAAATGGAAGATGCCCAGTAACTGGAGCTATAGGCAAGAGGTCTACGGAAAAAACAACTAACAACGATTGGTGGCCGAAACAGTTGCATTTGAAAATTCTGCAGTTGCATTCGGAAAAAATCAATCCCATGGACAAAGGATTTTGTTATGCGGATGAATTTAAGAAGTTAGATTATGAAGGACTTAAGAAGGATTTATATGACCTAATGACAGATTCTCAGGATTGGTGGCCAGCTGATTATGGCCATTATGGAGGGTTGTTCATACGAATGGCGTGGCACAGTGCAGGTACATACAGAGCAGGGGATGGTAGAGGTGGTGCCGTAACAGGTACACAAAGATTTGCGCCTCTTAACAGTTGGCCGGATAATGTGAATCTTGATAAAGCAAGAAGACTTCTTTGGCCAATCAAGAAAAAATATGGTAAACAGATTTCATGGGCTGATCTTATGATATTAGCTGGTAATTGTGCTTTGGAATCAATGGGATTTAAAACTTTTGGTTTTGGCGGTGGCCGTGAAGACGTATGGGAACCAGAAGATGACATCTATTGGGGTAAGGAGCAAAAATGGCTTGGTGATGAACGATATACAGGGGAAAGAGATTTGGAAAATCCATTGGCAGCAGTGCAAATGGGCTTAATATATGTCAATCCAGAAGGCCCAAATGGGGTGCCAGATGCGGTAGCTTCAGGAAAAGATGTTCGTGAGACTTTTGCTAGGATGGCGATGAATGATGAAGAAACAGTTGCCTTAATAGCAGGTGGACATACTTTTGGTAAATGCCATGGTGCGGCTAGCCCAACTCATGTTGGTCCTGAGCCGGAAGCAGGGGAAGTGGAAAGTATGGGTCTAGGCTGGGAAAACAGCTATGGAGAAGGCAAGGGAGATGATACCATTTCAAGTGGTATAGAGGGTCCGTGGAATCCAACTCCTACAAAATGGGATATGGGTTATTTTGATACATTATTCGGATACGATTGGAATCTTGTTAAAAGCCCTGCAGGTGCATGGCAATGGGTTCCAGCAGATCCTAAGGCCCATAATATTACAAGTGCCAGGGGAGGTTACAAACAACCACCAATTATGACAACAGCTGACATGTCATTGAGGATGGACCCAACTTATAAACCAATTTCTAAATATTATCATGAACACCCAGATATATTTGAGGATGCCTTTGCTCGTGCGTGGTTCAAATTGACTCACAGAGACATGGGACCAAAAGATAGATATTTAGGGCCTGAAGTGCCAAGGGAAGATCTAATTTGGCAGGACCCTGTACCAAAGGCAGATTATGTTGAGATTGATGAAAAAGATATTGTTTCTTTAAAAGACAAGATTATTTCAAGCGGTCTAAGTATTTCCCAATTAGTAACAATAGCGTGGGAATCAGCCTCTACCTTTAGGGGTTCGGATTACAGAGGAGGAGCAAACGGAGCAAGAATTATGCTTGAACCTCAAAAGAACTGGGCTGTAAACGAGCCAGAGGAACTAGAAAAAGTTCTATCTATATTACGCCAAATAAAAGAGGCATTTGACATAAATAATGAAAACAAAAAAGTTTCCATGGCGGATCTAATTATTTTGGGAGGTTGTGCGGCTATTGAAAAGGCGGCTGAAAATGGCGGCTTCAAAAAATCAGTACCGTTTATAGCTGGAAGGACCGATGCGACTCAAGAACAAACTGATATAAAATCTTTTAGTCTATTAGAGTCCAATGCAGATGGATTTAGAAATTATGTTAAGAATATGAAGATGTCCTGTCCTGAAGAAATGCTGGTTGACAAGGCACAACTATTAAAACTAACTGCACCTGAAATGACAGTTCTAGTTGGTGGAATGAGAGTTTTAGGTACAAACTTCGGTCACTCACCATTTGGTGTTTTTACAGACAAGCCTGAAACATTAAGTAATGATTTCTTTATTAATTTGCTAGACATGGGTACATTTTGGAAGCCAATGGATGAAGCTAAAAGTGTTTTTGAAGGTATTGACCGCCTAACACATGAACGCAAATGGATGGCGACACGAGTAGATCTGATTTTCGGTTCACATTCACAATTAAGAGCTTTTTCTGAAGTTTATGGAAGTGATGATGGACGGATAAAATTCGTTGATGACTTTATTAGTGCTTGGGACAAGGTTATGAATTCTGATCGATTCCATATTAAATAAGAGAAGGAAGTTATCCATAACGTGAGATTTAAATAGAGAATAACAAAAGCCATTACATTTTCTTTAATGTAATGGCTTTTTCATACAATTTAGATTTAGCCTTGTTTTTTAATTTTATATTTATAATGTTTTATTTTATCAATATGAGGGTATTATAAGAATAAATCAAACATTAATTAATTTTACAGGAGGGAATATGTCTAAACTTTTTGCAAGTTTCATATTAAAAGATTTAGAAATAAAAAATAGAATCGTCATGGCTCCAATGTGCATGTATTCTGCAGATAATGATGGGAAGGCTAAAGAATGGCATCTTTTGCATTATGCTTCTAGAGCAGTAGGAGGTGTGGGTTTAATAATACAGGAGGCTACTGCAGTTGAATCTAGAGGTAGAATATCAGATAATGATTTAGGTATATGGGATGATTCACAAATAGAAATGCTTAAAAAAATCGTTAGTACTGTGAAAAACAATGGTGCTCATATGGGTATACAGTTAGGGCATGCAGGACGAAAATGCGAAGCAGAAAATGAACGAATTATAGCACCTAGTGCAATTGCATTTAGTGATGAATATAGACTGCCAAATGAAATGAAAAAAGAAGAAATACAACAAGTTATCCAAGCATTTAAGGATGCAACAAAAAGATGTATTGAAATAGGTTATGATGTTATTGAAATTCACGGAGCACACGGATATTTAATTAATCAGTTTTTATCTCCTGTTACAAACAAGAGAACAGATGAATATGGTGGCTCATTGGAAAATAGGGTTAGATTTTTAAAAGAAGTTATTCATGCTGTACGCCAGGTTTGGCCAATGGAAAAGCCATTAATGCTGAGAGTTACAGCAGAGGATTATGTTGATGAAGGAAACCATCCAGAAGATTTAGCAGAAATCATTAATTTGGTAAAAGAAGAAGGTGTTGATTTGATAGACGTGAGCTCTGGAGGGGTTGTAAGCGTTCCCCCTAAGGCATATCATGGTTATCAAGTTAAGTTTGCAGAAGTGATAAAAGAGTATACTTCTCTTCCTGTGGTTGCTGGAGGACTAATTATTGAACCCCATATGGCAGAAGAAATATTGCAGAATAAAAGGGCAGACATGGTGTTCTTAGGAAGAGCATTGCTAAGAAATCCCTATTGGCCACTTGAGGCAGATTTCCAGCTAAGCAATGAGGCTGTGTGGCCAAGGCAATATGAAAGAGGAAGACTTAGAAAAAGACAGATATAATAAGCAATACAACAATTTTTAGGATTAACCTATAAAGAGAATCTCAAATTAACAATGAGGTTCTTTTTTTTTCATTTAATTTAGAAAATTTTCACATGACTAAATACAAAAATTTTGCAAACAATATTATTAGATTATAGGAGGTCAAATTTGAACAATAGTCAAAATAGTTTTAATTTACTAAAATAAGGATATTTACATGTAAAAGTTGTTTTACGGTTTAATTGTTTAAAATTTAAAAATGATGGTATAAGTAAGTGTACATGAAATAATAAATTTATTGACTATACATTAAACAATATAAGGAATTGACATTTGGGATATTGGAATCGGGGTGATTTTGTGAAAAGGGTAGTAGTTGGTTTAATTAAGTTTGTTATTACATTATGTATATTTTCTGCCGTTTTCCTTGTATCAGTATATTTGGGATACTTATATATTACTCCATCAAGCTATGTTAGGTTAGATTGTACACCTTCAGTAGAATTTTCCTTAAATACTTTTGACCGAGTTATTAAAATTAAAACAGGTGATGAAGATACAGCTGGAATTGGGGAACTTAAACTATATAATATGGAAATTACGAAGGCAGTACAAGAGGCCATTAATGTGCTGGCAAGTTCAGGTTACATTTCTAGCAATTCAAGCTTAATTATATCTGTTTCAAATAAAGATGAAAATAAAACAAGTTATTTAATAGGAAAACTTCATGAAAAAATAATAAATGATGATGAAAATTATGAAATACAAATGGTTAAAATGGAATATCCTTTAAAATAAAATACAAGAATTATATAATTCTTGTATTTTTAATTTATATTTTATTTTATTATATTTTGTGGTTCATCATTTAAAAATGCCTTTACATTATTAAAAACAATTACTGCTCTTTTCACTAAAGCTTCTTTCGTAGCGAATGCAATGTGTGGTGTTGCAATTAAATTTTTGGCATTTAAAAGAGGATGGTCTGGAGAAATAGGAGGCTCTGTTTCGAATACATCAAC
>JBGUET010000153.1:0-6073 GCA_041821225.1 Sedimentibacter sp. | reverse complement strand
TCTTATGTTACTATTTTTAATCCATTTTTTTAGAAGATAACTCTCAATATTATATTTTTCTATGATTTCATCATTAACAATAAATGCCTTGTCTAATCCTGTTATAATGCCTTGTTTTATTGTACATAAATCCTTTACATAGCTGTTAGATATACTTTCAATACGTTTGAAAAGCTGTTCCTCTTCACTTCTTAATATTATCCATCCAGAATTACTTAATTTGTCTTGATTGTAGTTAAAAGTTTCGGATGTATGCCAATGCTCATTATATTTGACGAACAAAAGATCATTTTTGTTCCTTACAATATTTGACAATGTTACAACCGCAGGGCTCACCATTGCATCTTTGAATACTTTGTTTCCGCCGTAATCTTGCAAACAAACAATACTAAAAGATTTTTTTAAAAACTTTCTAAGGCGGTCGGCATAAAGAGCTTCCATAAAATAACGGGATGTTATAAAAGAAATAATACCATCATGGGCCAGCAAATCATTGCTTTTTCTAAAAAAGCAATAAGATATATCGGCCTTGTCGTAAAATACATCTGGATAGTTTTCATAAAGTGTTTTTTTGTATGTTGTGGAAGAATTTTTATGGCCAACATAAGGAGGATTTCCCACAATAATATCAAATTTATCCATATTAATTGAATCGATTAAAAAATCCATATTAAAAATATTAAAATTCACATGGTTTAAGTTGCTCATAAAAAGCAAGCCCACTTTTGAAAGGAATATTGAAAAATCATCAATATCTATGCCGTAAATCATATTTTCAATAATATATTTATCGGTTATTTGTCCTGAAAATTGTTTTTTGATTCTTTTGAATAGTTCAATGAGAAAATATCCTCCACCACAAGAAGGGTCAAGTATGCGAGTAGTTTTATCAATTGCTTTTATTGTAAATATTTGGTCGAGCATTTTAGTTATAATTTCATTTGGAGTATAAACTTGACCTAAAGTTTTTTTTTCTTTTGAAGTTAGCAATAATTCATAAAATTCAGCAGGGTGGGAAGTATGTAAAAATGATTGATCCTTATTTGCGGAAATCAAATTATACAATTTCTCTTCTGTGGAAGGGCAGTGAAGATTAAATTCTTCGTAGTCTGAAAATACATTGGCGTCATCATTGTGAAAATTAACTAGGAGTTTGTAATTCGAAAAATTATTGCTTAAAATATTAAAACCCCTTAATTTGCAACTATATAGAATTCTAGATATAAAAAAAATTACATATCTAACACCACATATATAATCACAGTTTTCTATATCCATAATTATTAAGTTAATATCCTTAATAAATGATTTACCCATAAGTGCCCCTTGTATTTACATCTTTTGCATATCTTATCATGATATATGAATTAAATCAATACAATTGGGCTTGAGTTGCTATATAGTAGTAAACAGGAGGTGATAATATGGCAGTAGTAACAAATCAGGCAGATTCTAAATTTAAGCTAGTGCTTAATGCAGGAGTTGACGAGGATAACAAGGATATTATTATAAACAAAACTTTTTCTAATGTGAAGTCCGCTGTTACAAATGAGGACTTATACAATTTAGGAGTTGCATTGTCAGAACTGCAATCATACGCTTTGACAAATATAGTAAGATACGAAGAATATCAACTTATTAATGAAATATAGAATAACTTAAGCCGTGACTAATTGTTTAAATAAAGGGGTGATAAAATGGCAAAAAAATTAACCATGTCCTTTTTAACTGCACAAAACACAACTTCTTCTATGACTATTAATGATCCTAAAGATGCATTGACAGAAGCTGAAGTTAGGGCAGTTATGAATTCAATCATTTCAGAGAATGTATTTAATACAAGCAAGGGCGATTTGATTGAAATAAAATCAGCGGAAATTATAACTACTACAGAAGAAATTTTAATATAAAAAATGGTAATAATATGATATAATAAATACAAGTATAGGGCTTTATTTAAAGCACTAAAAAAATTTTAGTGACAATAATATTGCCCTTTCTGTTACAATTAAATTTCAAGGAGGCTCCATGATAAATAAAGATGAAATTTTAAAAAGCAATGAATGTCTTAAAAATGTTTCTGAATTAAAAGAAGTATTGTGGCTCAATCCTAAACTTACTACATATAATGAAGCCGCATCAATTCTACATGTGGATTTATTAGCAATAGACGACGCTGAAAACCGTCTTAGTAAATTCGCTCCATTAATAGAAATACTTTTTCCGGAAACTAAATCAACTTGTGGCATTATTGAATCACCTATAAAAGAAATAGAAAATATGAAAAAATATCTGGAACTATTTTACAATACTAAAATTTCAGGCAGACTGATTGTTAAAATGGACAGTCACCTAGCAATAGCAGGGTCCGTAAAAGCAAGAGGAGGCATATACGAAGTACTTAAATATGCTGAATCCCTTGTGTTAAAAAATAGCATGATTGCAGAAGACGATGATTATTCGGTTATGGCTCAACAAAAATTTAGAGATTTTTTCAATCAATACAAAATACAGGTAGGGTCTACAGGAAATCTAGGACTTAGCATTGGTATAACTTCTGCTGCATTAGGATTTAAGGTAACTGTACACATGTCCCAAGATGCAAAGCAGTGGAAAAAAGACTTGCTTGTTTCTAAGGGAGCAACGGTTGTTGAATATGATAGCGATTTTTCTAAAGCGGTTGAAGAAGGACGAAAACTTTCTGATCAAGACCCAATGAGTTACTTTGTTGACGATGAAAATTCCATGAACTTGTTTTTAGGATACAGCGTAGCTGCAAGAAGATTGGAAAAACAACTTATAGAAATGAATTTACCAGTGGATGAAAATCATCCCCTATTTGTATATCTTCCTTGCGGAGTAGGAGGGGCACCTGGTGGAATAACATATGGATTGAAATCAGTATATGGTGATAATGTTCACTGCTTTTTTGTTGAACCTACTCATTCTCCATGCATGCTCTTAGGAATGTCATCAGGACTTCATGACGAAATATGTGTCCAGGATATTGGTATTGACGGTATGACTCATGCAGATGGCCTTGCTGTAGGCAGACCGTCAAAATTAGTGGGAAAAATAATGGATTATTTCTTGGGAGGAATTTTCACTGTTTCGGATTACAAGCTATACGACAACATGCGTCTCCTTCACAATTCTGAAAAAATCGATATTGAACCATCAGCTTGTGCTGCCTTTGAAGGACCAATAAGCCTTGAACTTTCAGAAAATGGTAGGAAATACATAAAAAATCACAATTTAGAAAATAAAATGGAAAATGCAACTCACATAGCTTGGGCAACAGGGGGAAGTCTAGTGCCAGAAGAAATAAACAAACAATTTTTAGGAACTCACCTCTAAAAATCAAAATCGCATTTACAGTGCTATCTCGACACGTAGGGGAGGGTCTCGTACCCTCCCGTAAACAAAAATTAGTATCTATGCTTTCGCATCACGTAGGGGAGGGTCTTGTACCCTCCCGCAAATAAAAATTAGTATCTATGCTTCCGCATCATGTAGGGGAGGGTCTTGTACCCTCCCGTAAATAAAATTTATATATATAAACAACGGGCAGGCACAAGACCTGCTCCTACGCACCACTTGCCATAAATTATCACAAAATATACCAATTACCTAAAAATATATTGTAAACTTTAAACTAATTTGATAACATAGACTAAATAAAAGTAAATTAACGGAAAATTATGGAGGTTCATATGAAAGTAAATTTAAACCCTGCAAAAGGTATGAGAGATATAACGCCTCAGGAAAAAGAAATTAGAGACTATGTAGAAGGTGTCATTGTAAATACATACAAACAGAGCGGATTTGAACTTATTGAAACACCAGTGGTAGAAAATATAGAAAATTTAATAGGTAGTAAGGGCGGAGAAAATCTTAAACTTATATTCAAAATATTAAAAAGAGGCGAAAAGCTTGACTTTACAAAACAAGATTTTACAGAAGATGACCTAGCAGATTTAGGCTTGAGATATGACCTTACTGTTCCTTTAAGTCGTTTTTACTGCAATAACCGCGCTAACCTACCATCAGTATTCAAAGCATTGCAGGTAGGCAATGTATTCAGAGCTGAACGTGCACAAAAGGGAAGATATAGAAGCTTCAAACAGTGTGACATAGATATAATTGGTGA
Organism: Sedimentibacter sp.; assembly: GCA_041821225.1. Lineage (GTDB taxonomy): Bacteria > Bacillota > Clostridia > Tissierellales > Sedimentibacteraceae > Sedimentibacter. The sequence continues at coordinate 1,923 of JBGUET010000153.1, read as the reverse complement.
TGGAACAAAAGCAGCGGAATTAGAGCTTATTGCAACTACAGCAAAAGCATTGACAGCCCTTAACATTAGTGACTTTGTTGTAAGATTCAACGATAGAAGAGTTTTGAAAGCTGTAGTATTAAATTGTGGATTCACAGAAGAAGAATTCGACGGCGTGTGCATAGTTGTAGACAAACTAGACAAAGTTGGAATATCAGGAGTGGAAAAAGAATTAATTGAAAAAGAATACAAAGCCAAGCCTATTGAAAATTTAATCAGTGCTATTGAAAACATAAATAAGAATGGAACAGAATGTTTAAATGATTACGGTGTTTCAAAAGAAGTTGTTCAAGAAATAAAAGAAATTTTACAACATTCAAGAGCCTTCTCAAACGGGAAATATGATGTTGACTTTGATTTTACACTAATAAGAGGAATGGGATACTATACAGGTTCGATTTTTGAAATTGCATATAAGGATCTTGGATACTCCATTGCTGGTGGCGGAAGATATGATGAAATGGTAGGAAATTTCATTGGAGAAAAAATTCCAGCCATAGGATTTTCTATAGGATTTGAAAGACTTGTAAATCAACTGATGGATGAAAAATTTAAAGTTCCTAATCTAGAAAAAGTAGTATTGCTTTATGACATGGCAGACAATTATATAGAAGTTATGAAAAAAGCAGACGAATTAAGGAATCAGGGATATACTGTGGCCGTATATGAAAAGGCAAAAAAATTGGGAAAACAACTTAATCAGTTTAGTGATTACGGTTACAATAAATTTGCAGTATTTAGCAATGAGGAAACAGAGATAAAAGATTTATCAAACAACTAATAAAAAAGCAAGGAAGCGTATAAAAACACTTCCTTGCTTTAAATTTCTTCTTCATTAATTTCAACTGGCGTTTTTATTTTTAATATCTTGGAAAAAATAAAAGTAATTAGTATGGCTGAAGTAAATCTTGCGAATAACATTGCAGCGGCATTAGCCCCCGCAGCTGAAAATACAATGGCGTCTTCAAATATGGCATGACACATAGACAAAAACATGCAAATTAGAAATATGCTTCTTTTGTCAAGGTTATAATCCTTTGCACTTTGAATAACTGCTCCTGCGCCAATGGTTAGACCAAAGAACATTCCAAAAATTAGAGAAATGCTTGACTGCTCGCTTATAGTGAAAAATCTTGCAATTGGTTTAAATGCATTAGATATTTTGTCAATTAACTTTGAATCTTTGAATACTTCTATTACTATCATTATGGGAATCAAAACTCTTGCAATACTCCATAAAAAAGTAATTAAACTTGTAAGTAAATTTATTATTATATCCATATCTTTCACCCCACTATCCAATTGTATAAAAATCCCATAATAAAAGAAAAGAGCAATCGTAGTGATATGCTTGCAGATGGGTTAATTCCAAGTTTCTTTATAACCGCACCTTCAGTTATTAAACTATGGGCTATTGTAACCATAATAGTCAAAGTCGTTATTTGAATACCCGTTAGTTCAATAGCTGCCATTGCACCCAAGGCGGCATAGCCACCGGAAAAGTATGATAATATCAATACTAAAGATGATTCTCCAGGCAGACCGAAAACAGACATGACAGGGGTGCAAAGTTTTGCAATAGTATTTAGAATTCCGGAAATAGCAAGTATTTCTACACCGATATAAACTGGGATAAGTATTTTCGATAAATCAAGAAAAGTAGTAATTCCTCCTGTGACCTCATTTCTAACAGTTGTCCCATTTTCTTTTAACTTGAAAAAATTTTCCATATAAATCCCTCCACTATATGTTTTATATTCTAGAGATATGCTTTCGCATCTCCATAAATACTTTTTATTGTGAAATTGTTTTTGAATCTACATTTGACTCTAAGTTTGTTGATGATTCTTCTTTTAATACTAAGTTAAGTACTATAGCTACTAC
>JBGUET010000152.1:0-6081 GCA_041821225.1 Sedimentibacter sp. | reverse complement strand
TTGCTATTAGAGATGGGTTTGTAGTAACTCCACATATAACCCCCATATCATTAGCTTTTCTAATTTCATCAACATTTGCTGTATCAATAAATAACTTCATCTTTAACCTCCTTATTTTAATTCTTGAATTGTATTTTTATTTCCGAAAATTACTTTAAGCATAAATATAGGCAACACTATTTGTCTTGATATCCGGTTTGGTTCTTTAATTAGTCTGTATAACCACTCAAGTCCTAATTTTACATAAATGTCCGGCGCTCTCTTTACATTCCCTGCTAAAACATCTATGGTGCCACCATTTCCAATAATGATTTTAGCATTAATTTTATCTTTATTATGCTCTATCCACTGCTCTTGTTTTTTTGCACCAAAGCCTACAAACAAAATATCTGGTTCTTGCTTATTGATTTCATCCACAACTTCAAGTTCTTCTTCATGTCCACCTTGGCCTAGATGAGCACCTTTGAAATACCCATGATGGTAACCTGCTATTTTTATGTTTGGATATTTTTCATGAACATTTTTCAAAGCTTCTTCAGCGATACCCGGTTTTCCACCAACCACATAAAGTTTCAATTCCCTTTTTTCTGCTAATTCCAACAATTTCATTGACAGATCAAACCCAGCCAATTTTCCCTGCAAAGGATGTTTTTTAATTTTAGATGCATATATTAACCCTATTCCATCAGGAATATTTATGTCAGACTTGTTCATATAGCTTAAAAATTCAGAGTCTTTCTGGCACATCATAATAATTTCTGTATTAGGAGTATATATAATATATTTTTCTCCCTTAAAAAGTTTATATGTCACAGTATCTAATACTTCATCCATAGATTTGTTGTCAATTCTTACGCCTAATATACTTAATTTATCCATAGCTATATTTCCTTTAATATTTTATAATTTATATTTGTTAGTTCTCTTAACTTTAATACGCTTACAAGGAGTTTTTCCTTTTCCTCAACTTCATTTTTAAGTTTCATAATTATTTCATCATATAACAATTCAACATCAATATTATTAATTTTGCAAGCAACTTTCATGTTTACGCTATTTACAAAATGGTCAACCTTATGATCATAGGAAACAGCTACAAAGGGTACATTAGCTGCTGCTGCAAATATTAAGGAATGGAGCCTAACTCCCACCATAACATCCATATTTTTTATAATGTCAAAAGCTTCACTAGTTGAAAGCTTTTCTTTGTAATACACAGCTTTATCCTTTAAGTTTTTTTCTACTTGGTAAATAAGCTCTAAATCTTCATTATAATAAAATGGGATGAAGTGGCATTCAATTCCATTTTCAATCAATTTGCCTGCAACTTTGCTTATTTTGTCGCTAACATCTGTGTCTTTCCAGTTTCTTAGAGAAAAGCAGATTTTTTTAGTTTTATTTTGGCTGTTTTCCAAACTTTCTCCAGCTCTGAAATTAATTACAGGGTCCGTTGACAAAAATATTTTATTTTCATGAACTCCAATATTTTCAAGAAATTCTTTCGAATGCTTATCCCTTACAGTTATAAAATCAACCATACTTAATGTGTTTGAAACTGCCCTTTTGCTATTTTCATTTATAATAGGTCCAATTCCTTGACTAAGCATAATTATTTTATTATTCATAATTTTTGCAAGCCTTATTAAAAACAAGTAATAATATATACTTCTTTTGCTTGTAACATCCTGCAAAAGGCTTCCACCACCAAAAACAAGAATATCTGACATTTTTAACTTTTTAATTATAGAAAACAAATTGTAACGGTCTATAGTATCAACATTATATTTTTTGCTTGTTAATTCTTTGTTTCCAGAAAGCACTGTTATATTTTTTCTGTCAGTGATTTCTAGGATTTGCTCCAAGGCCATTTCTAATATTGCTTCATCACCTAAGTTACCAAAACCGTAATATCCTGCTAACAATATTTTTTTCACTGCAATTTCTCCTGAATTTTAGCAAATAATTTGTATATCCAATCAATTACAACCACTGCAATACAACCTATAATTATTCCGAAGCCAAGAGCAATCATAGTTCTTGCAAAAGATAAATAAATAGGTGTCCTTAAATGAGAAAATGTATTTATTACTGATGATGTGCCTATGGCAGCAGTTAGCATAAATAATCCAGTAAAAAATCCAGATTTTTTGCTTGCTGCATAAACTGCCGCAAATATAGCGGGAAAAGCAATTAAAAATTCCTTTGTTCTTGGTCTTGCAAGCAACACGTATTCCATAAAATTTCTAGAAATCATTTCAATATTTGAAGGTTGAATGTTAGTTTCATGCCCTGTTCTAGATATATATATATAACCTACTACACCTATGATTCCTGCAATAACACCATAATATATTTTAATCTCTTTATTCATTATTTTTACAGAAGTATTAACTATGAATTTTAAAGAATCTTCTTTTTCTTTGTTCATGAAATATACTAAAAACATAATTACAAAAATGCCAAATGGAATAATTTGAGCAAACTTTACACCTCTAAATATATCCATTTCCAGAAAATACTTTACATCTGCAAGCATAGCATCCACAAATACAGCTCCTGCCAAAGCAATAGCAACAGACACTGTTAAGATGATCGCAGAATGAACCATAATTTTAAAGTTAGAATATTCTTTAGATGAATCAAATATCTTTTTAATTTGCATCATGAAGAAATAAATTCCAATGCCTGAAAATACAACTGCAGCAGTAAATGAAAATCCTTTTTCTGCTACATTTCTCATTATCATAGGAGCAAAAGCAGCTGGGAATGCTGCTAAATAAAGGTAATTTGCAAATTTGTGCATAATATTGAACATTTTTATGAACAAAAATACAGCAGCCAATGTAATTCCAAATGCTAATACAGCAAGTCTTTTTGCTCCAATGTGAAACTCTTCAATGGCTTTAGCTTTTCCAAGGTTAATATTGTGTTCATTCAACCTTTCCTCTAACATGGTGAAAGTCCTTTCATATTCACTTGCATCTGTTAAATATTTAGTACTTCCTTCTTCTTCAAAAAATGGTTTAAAATATATGACTCTTATGTTTCGTTCAACTATTGCTCTGAACATTGTATTTTCTATTTCTTCAGCACCTTCATAATTATAATATTTGTTTCTAGATCTAATATAATCCCACATAGTAAATAATCTAACAGCATTGTAACCTGAGTCTTCAACTAGATTATTTAATCCTTCTTGCTCAAGATGCTCTCTTTGAGTGGCACTTTCAGTGAGGGCAATAGAAATATTTTCTTCATTTATATAATTCAATAATTTTTCTTCATTGTCTGGAAATCCTAGTATTTCCTTGCCACTAGTTATGTACAGTCTAGGCTCTATAGCGTATTTTTCATTTTCTTGCTTGTATGCATCAGCTAATTTTTCATTGTATGTGGAGAAATTTATTGGCCTCAATATAACGTCTAATCCTGCATCTTTTACAAGATTTATTTTCTCCTCATCATATCCTATTCCAATGTTCAGCAATCTTGAATCAACAACTTTTTTTGTTTCATATATACCGTCGCCTGAACTATTAACAACTTTTTCAGTTTGACCGTAGTATACATCATCATTTGTTCCTTTTAAAGTTATATAATAAGCATCATTTATAGAATATGTATGGTAAAATGCATCTGAATATCTTTCTTTTAAGCCAGAAATAATGTAATTGAATAAATTTTCATCATATGTCGTTACAATTACATCATTTGAATCAATTTTACCAGTTTCAATTAGAGATACAATTTCACTATTGTAATTATTTTGCCAGTTGTAATTTTTTATTAGTTCAGATACTATTTGTGCTTTTAATGGCTTGCCACTTTCTATGAGCCCTTTTATAGTTTCTTCTTGTATTGCAGCGGACTGTGCACCATACTCCTTAAATTCTTTAAGCCACCAACTTAAAGTTTCGTCTGAGCTCTCTGAAAAATTTTCTATTTCACTGTAATCAAGTACAATTTCGGCAGTTTTATACTGTTTTTCTACACCAATCCTCTGATATATAGTAAATATGCCAACAACAAGTGTCATGCAAATAAGTAAAATCACTATTTTATCAATTTTATTTAACTTCATTTTATCTCCTCTTACGATGTCCAATATTTAATTAATAAACAATATCATATTAATTGTATAAAATCAATTGCCAATTAACACGTAAATTAACATTTGTTTTTCTATTATACAAGCAACAATTTTGCTCAAAGCCTTTAAATCACTTGCCAAATATTATTAAATGCAATTAAAAGCGTTTAACACTTTGCAATTATATCATTTCATTTATTCAAATTCAATGATTTGTTAAGCTGTTTCATAAATCTAAAAAAATATGCTGCATGTACAACTAATAAATAAAATCAAGTGACATTTACAATAATATTCTTACATGTTTCTTTCCAAATTATGCTATTAAATTTGAGTTACTTTATGTTGATATATTTGTTGATTTAATATAGAATATAAACATATTATTAAGGGAGTTGTTATATTTGAAAAAGATTCTAATTTTAGTACTAATATTGTCACTTGCCCTTTCAACAATGATTTTTGCTTCACCAGGAGATACAAGTGACCCAATCGTCGTATTGAGTTATCTCAATGATCGTTTAACCGCTCTAATAAGCAATTATAATTTAGAAAGCATTGATGACATGCAAACGCAAATTGATTCTATATCTTCAACAAGTGAAGTTTCAACTGGACTTTCTTTGGAAATTGTAGAAATTAATGCTGGGGAAAAAATAATAGCTGGTGAGGGTACCGAGCTTATTCTAAGAGGCGGAGAAGCTTTTATAATAGGAAGCGAACAAGGCGGTATTTCAGATGTCACTCTAGGAAAAGATTTTGTATCTGGAATGGCTGTTGTGCCTAATCACCTCATGATAGTTCCTAGAAATGACGGCAGAGGCGTTTATGCAGAAAATTATGCAATTTTTATGGTTCGTGGTTCATATGAAATAATAAAATAGTATTTTAAAAAATGATAAAGAATATTCTTTATCATTTTTTTTAGAAAGTTGTTCTAATTTTCATTATGCTAAAATTTCACCTTGCATAATTTTATTTTTTAAAAAATCAATCATTTGCCAATTCTAAAATCAAATTTTTAAGCTCTTCATCAGCTTTGTATCCCTTAAGTTTAAGGTTGTTATTCTTTTTGCTGAATTCATCATAATATTTTTCTTTAACATATATTTTTTCATCTTCAATATCATAATACAAATCAAAATTATAATCATCGCTGTTTTTAAAAATTAATAGGTTATCTTCAACTAGAAAATTAACATCTAGCCAGTAATAGCCATTTTCTTTTTTAGGAAGATTAGAAACCAATTCATATTCTTGAACTTCTGCTAATTTTTCCAACAATAATTTTACTGTATTTGTCTTTTGCAAATCACTAGGAAAAGTTACATCAAAACTGTTTATCTTTTTTATACCGTCATTCTGGTTTGTATAACTTATACCATTGTTAGAATATACATTAGTATCAACTCCAGAAATGTTGCTTATTGTACCAGCTATGCCAACAATTTCAGAATTCAATACTTCTTCTATTTTACTTGTGTAATCATTCCTTCTAAAAATGTTTAAGCCTATAAATATGAGCAAAATTAATAAAGCAACCAACAAAATAATGCGACCGTAATTAATTTTCCTCTTCTTGCCATACATGTTACTTCGTCTTTTTGCCATATTACCACCTTATACTCTTTCTATTAAGAAGGTCTTGGATTTTTACTTCTAATTCTTCAACAGTACCCTCATTATTTATAACCTCGTCAACCATAGAAATTTTGTCTTCAATAGATATTTGTTTATTTATTATTTGCAAAACATCCTCAGGATTTTTATTTTCTTTAATTGCTCTTGCTTTCAGCCTTTCTCTTTGAATTTGCTTGTTAACATAAACAAGCCAAATTTCATCGAATTTCAAGCCATAGGACTTTTCTTTTTTTTCATTTTCCAAAATTAGAGGTATATCTAAAAAAACCACCTCATCTTTGCATTTCTCTACACGCATAATTAACTCATTAATTACAAAGGCATGAACTAATTCATTTAATGCACGTAGT
>JBGUET010000151.1:0-6087 GCA_041821225.1 Sedimentibacter sp. | reverse complement strand
CAGAATTTACTGCGTATGCAGATGAGGCATTACCAGATATAAGCATGGAATTATCACCAGGGGATTCTGTTTCAACGACGAAAGCGACGATGTTAAAGCCGGCAACAGATAGGTGGTTTATACTAATAGATCTTTCGAACACAGATCAACTAAAAGGAACGGTATTGCCTACAGCAGCCGTACTATATGAATCTGGCGATGATATTGAAGTAGGAGTTGGTTATTTTATAATATATGGAGAATACATACACGTATATGATGTTAATGCAGATGATAAAGTGGTGGGAAGCCACACTGAGAAAATAAATTACTCAGATGTTAATTTCACAAGTCCATTTGCAGGCGGTGATGGAACAACAGATAAGCCTTACCAAATTGAAACCGCGGGCCAATTAAGTGATATAAGTACATTTTGTATCACAAGAGATGATGAAAAACCAAATAACTTTATTCTCAACAATGACATTGATTTAAACATTGCACCTTATAATTCTGGGGAGGGCTGGACACCATGTGGTCTTTTTGGTGTTTTTAATGGCAATGGTAAAACCATCAGTAATTTGATGATTAATAGACCAGAGCAGTGCTATGTTGGTTTATTTGCATATATAGAAAGCGGCACAGTGAAAAATCTGGCTATAACCGATGCTTCTGTAGTAGGAGGAAGCCAAACTGGGATACTTGCAGGTTCTATAAACGATACACATATAGAGCAAGTATTTGTAACAGGAAGTGTAAAAGCGGATCGTTATGTAGGTGGATTAGTAGGTTGTGAAAATATATCATTTAAGACAATTTTAAACTGTTATTCAACAGCAACTGTGACTGGGGAAGATGTTGTGGGTGGACTGGTAGGAGCCATAGATTGGTCATCAATAAAGATGTCTTATGCAGCTGGGCTAGTAACTGTTACAGGTACTGGTACTAACGTAGGTGGAATCGCAGGGTATGAGTACACAAGCGTTTTTGAATCAGTTTATTATGACTCTCTGGTAACAACACAATCAGACAATAAAGAAAAAGGAAGCCCCAAAAGCACAGGAGAGATGAAAACCCAGTCAACATTTGTTGGTTATGATTTTGACACTGTTTGGGCAATCGACCCAAGTGTAAATGGCGGTTATCCTTATTTTAAGAGTAGGATGGTTTTAAACCAAGACCAAGAAGCACCAACAGGATTAGTAGGCGTGGCACCTTCATCAGCATTAAATGACGGTAAAATCACTGGAACTACAACTGACATGGAATTTAAAGTAACATCGGATGATGACAGTGCATATCAAACTTGCATTGACCTAGAGACAACAGGACTTGTTGCAGAAAATTATGTAATAAGACTTGCCGCCAAAACTGGATACAATGCAGGCGCAACTGCATCGGTGACAGTACCAGCTTATGCCGCAGGTGAGACACCTTCATTTGTGGCGGTAACAGGTATTACTAACATACCAACAACTGGTAAAGTTGGAACGGAAATTGATTTAACAGAGGCAATGGTAGCTCCGACGGATCCAACAAACAAAGGAATTGCTTGGATGGTTACCAATGCAGGTACAACGGGGGTTACTACTTCTGATATAGCAACAGGTAAGTTTACACCATCTGCTGCTGGAACGCTGGAATTAACAGCAACAATTGCTAACGGTACTAACTCGTCAACGGATTATACACAGAAATTTTCTGTTGTGGTAAGTGATTTGTCCGTAACGACCTATGCTCTTACGGTTAATCTCAACGGCGGTAACGGCGCAATAACCGATGGTGATTATGCAGAGAATGCAATTGTAACAATTAATGCAGGAACAAGAAGTGGATATAAATTTAAAGGATGGACTTCTTCAAACGGAGGCAGTTTTGCAAATGCAAGTATCAAAAGCACAAGCTTTACTATGCCGGCAAATGCTACTACCATTATAGCAAGCTGGAGTCATAATAGCGGTGGCAGTACAGCATCAAATACAGAAATTAAAACTGACACGGACACTAACACTAACATTAATGTAAATGGTGAAAATATAAATGCTGGCATTGAAATAACTACAAAAAAAGACGGTAAATCAACGACTACCGTAACGCTGGATCAACAAAAGATTGAGCAAAAGATTGCAACACTAGAAAACCATGTAGTTATTACAATCCCTATCAACACAGGGTCAGACAGCATTGCGGGTGAATTAAATGGTCAATTAGTTAAAAATATGGAGTCCAGGCAATCAATCATTGAGATAAAGACTGATGCAGCCACTTACACACTTCCTGCACAACAAATCAATATTGATGCCGTCTCAGAGCAGATTGGTAAGAACATAGAACTTAAGGATATCGTAGTAACCATCGAAATTATAAAACCAACACAGGAAATGGTGACTATTGTTGAAAATTCAGCAAAGGTTGGAGAATTCACTCTCCTTGCACCTTCTGTAGAATTTAATATAAGCTGTACTTATGGCGATAAAACAGTTAACGTTAGCCAATTTAACAACTATGTAGAAAGGACTTTAGAAATACCAGCAAGTGTAGATTCAAATAAAATAACCACAGCAGTTATTATAGATGCTGACGGAACAGTTCGTCATGTACCTACAAAAATCATCATTGTTGATGGCAAGTATTATGCAAAAATAAACAGTTTGACCAATAGTATCTATTCCCTCATCTGGAATCCAGTAGTTTTTAAGGATATAGAACAACATTGGGCAAAGGCAGCTATTGATGATATGGGTTCAAGAATGGTTATAAGTGGAGTTGAGAATGATACATTTGAACCTGATAGAGATATTACGAGAGCAGAATTTGCAACCATTATGGTAAGAGCGTTGGGGTTGGAACCAGGAAAGGGTGATAGCCAATTTAAAGATGTGAATAATAGTGATTGGTATTGTGATTATATCAAAACAGCCTATGAGTATAAGCTAGTATCAGGTTATGATGCAGATACCTTTGCACCAAATGATAAAATTACTAGAGAACAGGCAATGGCTATGATTTCAAGAGCTATGACTATCACTGGATTAGAAGTGGAATTAACAGCAGATGAAATAGCCGATGTGATGTCTGGATTTATAGATGCAGATAAATCGGAAACTTATGCTAAAGAATGTATGGTTTCTTGCATCAAAGCAGGCATTGTAACTGGCAGAACTGACAATCAAATAGCACCAAATAATAATATTACGAGAGCAGAAGTTGCAGTCATGGTGCAAAGATTATTACAAAAGTCAAATTTAATATAAGACAGGTCACTAAGAAGACAAGGCACTGAAATTATAATATAATTAAATTAAATATTGCTGTGTTTTGTAATTTCCTCAGACGAAAGTTTGAGGAAATTTTTTTATTATAACTGTTCATAAAAACATAGTTTTTGTTGCTATAGTAAACGTGGTAGGATTGTATAAAATATCATTAATTAATCTGCTTGACAAAGACAGATATCAGCAGTACAATGCTAAGTATGCACAACAGGGCATATGTGCATATAATAATAATTTTGGAGGTTAAAAAATGTTAAATGAACAATTTGAAATTGCTCTTGGGGAATTTTGGCATGTAGGTTGGGTGTTGGTAGTTATAATTGCAGGTATATCTATTCTCACGGGCTTTGTCAGAGAGTATATCCCTCAAGAAAAGCTTCAAAAAAAGTTAAAGAACCAGAATACAGTTATGGGTACCATTACGGGAGCAGCGCTTGGAATACTTACTCCTTTTTGTAGTGCATCAATGGTACCAGTTGCAATGGGAATGATTGAAATGTCAGCTCCATTTTCAACAGTACTCCCTTTTCTTATTTCAGCTCCTCTTTGTAATTTTGTTGTAGTTGGAATCGTATTTGGTACATTTGGTTGGAAGGTGGCACTTATATATTTCCTTTGGACATTTTGTGGTGCTATTGTTGCCGGACTTACTGTTGGTCGTAGCAAGGTTAAAAATCAAGTTAAGAACTTAGCCGAAATAACAGAAGCGAAAAATAAATCAAATGGTAAAGGGTGTGATGTAAAACGAAAGACAGTACCGGCTTGTTCTATTCAAGCTACTACCACAAGCTGCTCCGATGGTACTTATAGCAAAGATAATGATACTTGCTGTACAGCTATACCAACTTGTTCAGATGAAGTTGCAGTTACAAGCAGTTGTTGTTCTCCAGCTCCTTCAAGTGGAGGACCTAGTGAAAAAGTTCGAGGCGCTTTTCAATTTGCATTGGCACTTTTTAAACAAATTGCTCCATATGCTATACTTGGTGCAGCAATAAGTGGAATTGCACTTGCGTTTATACCAAGTACAATTGTAGAAAAGTATGTGGGAAATGGTTCATGGTATGCTATACCTTTCGCAGCTATTATCGGGGTACCCCTGTATTTGCGTATTGAAATGGCAATTCCACTCCTTAGCACATTGCTTGCAAAAGGCATGAGCATGGGAGCAGCGGTAGCACTTCTTATTGGAGGCACAGGTGCCAGTTTGCCAGAACTTGCAATACTTTCATCCATGCTAAAACCTAAGGGAGTTCTTGCATTTACATTGACAGTGCTTGTTCTTGCAATATTAGGCGGAATTTTATTCATGTTTGTTTAGAACTCTATTATGTTGAGGTGAGAGGAAGGAAAATGAACCTTTGTGACTATTTTATACCTATTAGTGCTGTTGACAAACAGTTACTATAATTCTATAATTTACATATGTGTTATTTGGCATATTAAAATATATGGAGGTACAATATGGATAACTATGAAATTAATCCTTGGGAGAGGTATACCATTATATTTAAAGCTTTATCAGACCTTACAAGGCTTAAGATAATGTGGTTATTACTTTCAATTGATTCGAAAATAAGTGTATCAGAGATTATTGATGTTTTAGAAGAAAATCAGTATAACGTTTCTAAACATTTAAGAATTCTTAAAAATGCAGGACTTATCTATGAGAAAAAAGAGGGTAAATGGTCTTTTTATCATTATAGAAGCATTAATGACTCTTTTGATAAAGCCGTCATGGAAACTGTATTGACCATTCCTAGAGAGTTGATGTTAGATGAAGCAACTCGCTGCCAAAAGCGTCTATCCATGAGGGTGGATGGGAAATGTGTGATTGGTGCTGAAAGTGGTGAATGGCATGAACTTAAATGTAATGAATGAAATTGTAGGATGTAATACAGTGGCAGAAACCCCCCAATTTGGCGTTAAATGAATTTTGGCATTTCCAAACAATTTTATTTTTGGTAATTATAACTGTTTCTCTCTTTACTAGACTTTTGAAGGAATTTGTAGGTCAAAAGAAATTGGGATATAAAATGATGTTAAGAATATAGTGGACATGTTCCTGAGACTGGATACAAATAAATGACATTTGGTCTGTTAGCTAAAGCCATGTTGAGACAGTAGTATTGATAGAGAAAAATATGGTGACCCACAAAAGTTAGACTTTTTTCAGAGCAGAGATTGAATTTATTTCTGCTCTGATTTTTATTTTATACTGCTGTAGTTGTTTGTTCCTCCATAAACTGAACGATGAACGTCAAGAGCAGGTGTTACCATTTTGTTTTCAATAATACTTTTAGCTTCAATACCGTATTCCATGTAGGTGTAAGAAAAAGCGATAGTCAAAACTACTATTATACAACAAGGTTACAGAAAATTATTACCAAAAGGTCATAACCTATGGAGTTTATACCCACATAATGAATATTTAGCTACGTTTAAGTCAATGATTGGTCATGCAACAATGAGTTGTGGATTGTTCTAGATTTGTATCTAATATAATTGTTAAATCAGAAAGTTATGGCTAAGTAATTAAGTATAATGTATAATAGCTAGAAGCTTATACAAAACTATTTTATTGGAAAGGTAAAGAGAATGCATGTAAATGTAGAATTTGATATATTAACGCTTACGGTGATTGTGTGTTTAACTTCAACATGTCAAGCAATTGCACTTTTTGTTCAATATAAAATTAGTCGAAATTATCCTTGTATTAGGTGGTGGTTGTTTGGATCAATAGCCCAAACGATTGGCTTTGTTTGTGTTCTTTTTATGACTAATCCTTCTATTTATTTCTTGGCGGTTTTTGCAAATCCGTTAATTCTACTTGGAC
>JBGUET010000150.1:0-6161 GCA_041821225.1 Sedimentibacter sp. | reverse complement strand
CACCCTTGTTTTCTATTTCCTTTTGATCGTCCATTATATCTATCATTGGATACTTTGATTCAGCATTGAATTCAGTACTGTCTGCATCAGTATACCCTAGGATTGATCTTGCAAATTCCACAACAGCCATTTGCATTCCAAGACAAATTCCCAAAAATGGTATTTTATTTTGTCTTGCATATCTTGCAGCAAGTATTTTACCTTCTATTCCTCTGTCTCCAAAACCACCAGGAACTAAAATACCATCGTGGTCCTTAAGAATTTCCTCATAATTATCTTCCGTTACAAGTTCTGAATGAATCCAAGCTATTTCCACATCAGCAGAGTTATCTATTCCTGCATGTTTCAAAGCTTCAGCAACTGATAAATAAGCATCCCTAAGTTCACAATATTTTCCTACTAATGCAATTTTTACATAATGTGTTGGATTTTTAGAGTGCTGAACCATTTCTGTCCACTCAGTAAGATCCGGCTCTTTTGTGTTTATTCCAAAGTGCTTGCACACTAGTCTTGCCAAACCCTCTTTTTCTAATAACAATGGAACTTCATACAATGAATCTGCATCCATATTCTGTATTACATTTTGTTTGTCAACATTGCAGAACAAAGCAATTTTTGCTTTTAGTTCCATATTTAATTCTTTTTCAGTTCTACATACAAGTAAATCTGGTTGTATTCCTATGCTTAAAAGTTCTTTTACACTGTGTTGAGTAGGTTTTGTTTTAAGCTCACCTGCTTTTGACAAATATGGCAAGAGTGTTACGTGTATATACATAACATTTTCTCTTCCTACGTCATAACGAATTTGGCGTATTGCTTCCAAGAATGGAAGACTTTCAATATCTCCAACCGTTCCACCAATTTCAGTAATAACTATATCCACATCTTTTACAGTTGTAATTCTCTTCAACATGCATTTGATTTCATTAGTTATATGAGGAATTACCTGTACAGTCCCACCTAGGTAATCACCTTTTCTTTCCTTGTTTAAAACAGACCAATAGATTTTGCCTGATGTAATACTGCTGTATTTAGTCAAATCTATATCTACTATTCTCTCATAATGTCCCAAATCCAAATCTGTTTCAGCTCCGTCGTCAGTTACATAAACCTCCCCGTGCTGATATGGGCTCATAGTTCCCGGATCTACATTTAAATATGGATCAAATTTCTGCAAAGTGACTTTCAAGCCTCTTGCTTTTAAAAGTCTTCCTAATGAAGCCGCTGTAATCCCTTTTCCTAATGAAGAAACAACTCCTCCGGTTATGAAAATATATTTTGGCATTTTCTCCTCCTGCATTCCTATTATACCGTTCTTTTATTATTAAATAGTCTTCACTAAATTGTTTGTGCAAAATGTAATTGATTGAAAACATAAAAAAGAGACAAAAAAGGGGTTTTTTTTTTAGTCTCTTTTAGTTCGATTTATATAGTTTTTCTATATTGTTAACAACCACTAAAAACATTAAATTCGAAACAACAAATTCAGATAAATATTCACTAACCAATTTTATATTAAAAAAAGTAAAAGGTCAATGTTTTTTGTTGCGTTTTTTTTAATTTTTTATACTCAAGTTGTACTATGGTAAATTATAATGCATATACATTTATAAAAGAATGCTGATACTAACTGTATTAACTTAAAGGAGGATTTAATTTGTTTAAACTATTTAGCGATACTTTTAATATTAATGAAATTATTGAATCATGTTCAACCGAAGTTTTATTAGAAAACGAATTTTCTGTTCAAGACAAACTACCAGATATAGAAAAAATAATATCAACAGAAGGTAAAATCAAAATAAATAACGCTTCAGTAAAAACTGACGCTATAACTATTGAAGGAAACTTAATTTATAATATTATATACCGTTCCAATGATGAAGAAACAACTGTGTGTTCCACCTCAGGCAAAATACCTTTTTCAGAAAATATTCATGTTGCTAATGCAACTAGTGACATGAGTGTACAGGTCAATTCTTTTATTGATTACATTGACTCAGAACAACTTTCTGACAGAACTTTTTCAATTAAAGCGGTTGTTATGCTAGATTCAGATGTAATAAGCGACCATCCTGTGAGTTTTGTGTCTAACTTAGAATCAGATGGAAGTTTTCAAGCTAAAACAAAAAATATTAAATATACAGACGCTGTTTCAGAGTTGTCAGAAGAGGTGAAAATCGATGAAGCCTTAGAACTTAATAAGGCTTCTGATGAAATAGCTAGTATACTTAAAGCTGATTCTGAGGTTTATATTACAAATGTTGATGTCTTAGATGAAAAAATGCTTGTGGAAGGTATATGCAAGGTTGGATTCCTTTATGCTGAGAATAACAGTTTTAATTCAACAGCATTTATAGCTGAAGAATTTCCATTTACTCACTATTTAGAGACAAAAAATTACAATGAGAATTTACTTAAGGATGTAAAGATATGTCAGAACGAAATGACGTATTCAATAGCAGAGAATTATGACAATGAAAAAAAACTAATTGAATTCAGCTTGCCATTTACGGTTAATGCAAAATTGTTTGATACAGTGGAGAAAAATGTAATAACGGATTGTTATTCCACGGAATCTCAACTTGAATTAGAATCAAACAAAATAAAATTCAGCTCATTAAAAAGCATTGCGAACAAAAATATTAAGTTTGAAAACATTTTAGATGCAGTAGCAGGTACAATTAAAGATATATATACAGTGGATATAACTCCTAAAATTTCAGAGAAAAAAGTATATGATGACAAATATGTTGTAGATGGTTTTTTAGATGTAAATGTATTATATTTAAATAGTGACATAAATAAAATAGACAGAGCATTTGGCTCCATGCCATTTACTGCAGCCATAGATTTAGATGAAGACGATTCCTCAAGCACAATTGACTCTAGTATAAATATCAACAAATGCGGCGCTTACAGGAAGGGAAACAATTCAATAGTTGTAAGCTGTGATATTAATATTGCATTAAATTTAAAAAACAAAGATGAAATATCTGTTATAAGCAATATTACAGAGGTAGGACCAGTGGACCACAGTAAAATGCCAAGTTTGATTTTCAGAGTAGTTCAGCCTGGAGAAGCTATTTGGGATATTGCGAAAAATTACAATCTTTCTATAAATTATTTGAAAGAGCTAAATGAATTTGCCACTGACAATGCACTTAATCCAGGAACTAAAATCATAATTGCTAGAAAAATCTAAAAAATAGGGACGCAAGTCCCTATTTCTGTATGTTACCAAATTTCGTATACTGTGCTATCCATGCAAGTTCCACTGTTCCAACAGGACCGTTTCTTTGTTTTGTTATAATAACGTCAGTAATTCCCTTTTTTTCTGATTCTTCCTTATAATAGTATTCATCTCTATAAAGCATTATTACCACATCTGCATCCTGCTCTATTGCCCCTGATTCTCTCAAGTCGGACATGATAGGCCTATGGTCATTTCTAAGCTCTGGTGCACGGGAGAGCTGTGACAACGCAACAACAGGACAATCAAGTTCTCTTGCCATGGCTTTAAGGCCTCTTGAAATATTAGAGATTTCCTGCTGTCTGTTATCTCCACCCTTTCCACCGTAACTCATAAGCTGAAGATAATCTATAATAATCAAATCCAATCCTTTTTCCATTTTTAAACGTCTACATTTTGACATTACCTCAAACAATGAAACAGATGCCGTATCATCTATAAAAACTTTGTAGTTTGCTATAGCGCTCATAACAGAAATAAGCCTGGTCCAATCATCATCATCTAGATTTCCACTCCTAAGTTTAGTGCTTTCCACCATAGATTCCATGCTAATGATTCTTTGAACATATTGTTCTTTTGACATTTCCAGACTGAACAGTGCAACAGAGGCACCAGTCTTAACTGTATTCATGGCTATATTAAGTGCAAGGGCTGTCTTGCCCATAGATGGTCTTGCAGCAAGCAATATTAAATCAGACCTTTGCAAACCTGATGTCATTCTATCTAGGTCAGAATAACCAGTTGTAAGACCTGTCAAACTTCCTTTGTTTTTAGCCCTTTCTTCAAGTTGGTTAAAAACTTCCATGAGCACGTCTTTTATTTCTGCAAAAGAATTAATACTCCTATTTTGGGAAATGGCGAATATTCTTGATTCAGCAAGCTCAATGACTTTCTGCACATCATCGCTTTCTTTAAATCCTTTTTCAATTATTTCATTAGAAGCACTTATAAGTTTGCGAAGGGTAGATTTTTCCCTTATTATATTGCAATATGCTTCAACATTTTTAGACGTGATAATATTTTCAGTAAGTCTTGCCAGATACTCAAAACCACCAATATAGTCTAGCTTTCCCCTTTTCTTAAGTTCCTCCGAAACAGTCAGCACATCCACCGGAATATTTTGCATATACACTTGCTTGATACTGTCAAAAATTTCTTTGTTAGCTTCGTAATAGAAATCTTCATTATCCAACAAATTTACAATTTTTTCCACAGCCATGTGGTCTATTAACGCAGCTGCAAGTACTGTTTGTTCGGCTTCCGAATTATGCGGAGGAACTTTTCCGAAATTCATTAATTCTGACATTTCAACCTCTTATTTTTCTGTGACTATAACTTTTAATTTAGCATTCACTAAAGTATGAAGCTTGATTTTTACAAAATATTCTCCGACTTGTTTAATAGGGTCTTCTAAGTCAAATTTTTTCTTGTCAAAGTTGAATCCATATTCTTTTTCTAATTGTTCCGCTATTTCTTTAGTAGTTATTGAACCAAACAGCTTACCATTTTCTCCTGTTTTTGATTTCATAACAACAGTAATCTTCATGAGCTCTTCTTCAAGTTTCTTCGCTTCATCAAGAAGTTCTTTTTCTTTATTTTCTTTATGTTTTTTTGCATTTTCTAAATTTTTTAAATTAACAGTTGTTGCTTCTATAGCTAAATTTTTAGGAAAAAGAAAGTTTCTAGCATAACCATCTTTTGCATTTATTATAGTCCCTTTTTTACCTACATTTTTAACATCTTCCAATAATATTACTTTCATTTATTATTACTCTCCTTTTTATAATTAGTTATTGCTTCATATAATTTGGCTTTAGCTTCATCCATATCTTGGGTTGCAACCTGTGCCCCAGCCATGTTCAAATGACCTCCACCTCCAAGGTATTCCATAATTAACTGCACACTACAGTTTCCTACAGAGCGTCCACTTATATTGATGTAATCCTTGTTTCTCACAAGCACAAAACTAAATTTAACATCTTTAATTGTAAGTAGTTCATCTGCACTTTGGGCAGCTATGACATTGGAGTCTTCGGATATTTCATCAATATACGATACTGCCACATCACCAAATAGCAATTCAGATCTTTCAAGAATTTCTGTTTTCTTTTTCATAGAATCTAGGCTCTCATTAAAAAGTTGTTTAACATCAGTTGTATCAGCTCCATTTCTTCTCAAAAATGATGCTGCTTCAAAAGTTCTCACACCTGTTTTAAATACAAATGAATTAGTATCAACAACTATTCCAGCTAAAAGAGCGTCTGCTTCAAATTTTGTAAGTTTAATATGGTCATCCATATACTGGACTATCTCCGAAATAAGCTCACAGGTTGAGGAAGCATAAGGCTCAATGTAATCTAGCAATGTATTTTCTATGTATTCTTCACTTCTTCTGTGGTGGTCTATAAGCACTATTTTATCTATTTTTGTCAGTAATTCAGGGGATTCTGTATAGCTTCCCCTGTGGGTATCAAGAACTACAATTAATGTGTTCTGATCAGCTAATCCCAGCGCAGTTTCAGTATTTATCAGAGCATCTTTATAATGGTTTTCCTCTATTTTCATTCTTTCATACATATTATTTAAT
The DNA here is from genome assembly GCA_041821225.1 of Sedimentibacter sp. Lineage (GTDB taxonomy): Bacteria > Bacillota > Clostridia > Tissierellales > Sedimentibacteraceae > Sedimentibacter. Next base: position 321 of record JBGUET010000150.1, on the reverse strand, counting down.
GCATAATTAACAGTATTCAAAACAATATAAGCTTTTTTACCCCTGCTTCTAGCAATGGCATATAGTCCAATAGATGCACCAAGGCTATCCATATCTCCAACTCTATGTCCCATTATAATTACATTGGAACTTTGATCTATTATTTGTCTTAAAGCATAGGAGATTATTCTTGCTTTTACCTTAGTTCGCTTTTCCACGGCCTTGCTTTTTCCACCATAGAATTTAACAGAGTTAATTCTTTTAACAACAGCTTGATCACCGCCTCTTCCAAGTGCTACACCTAATGCACCTTTGGAATACTCAACAAGTTGCGTAAGGTTT
>JBGUET010000149.1:0-6204 GCA_041821225.1 Sedimentibacter sp. | reverse complement strand
AAAACGATTTTCAGTGTTATAATCATAGAAATTTTATTTATTGTGAGGAGAAGAGTTATGAAAAGATTTTTATCTCTATTATTGTGCTTATTAATGGTATTTTCAATGTTTACTGGATGTACTAAAAAAGAAGTTGCTACCACGGATGATGCTACAGACAGTTCAGATGTTATAAAGATTGGTGTTTTTGAACCACTTACTGGTGAAAATGGCGGCGGCGGTATGCAAGAACTTGATGGAATCAAATATGCCAATAAAATGTATCCTGAAGTTTTAGGCAGAAAAATCGAACTTGTTATTGTAGATAACAAGAGTGACAAGGGCGAAGCAACTACAGCAGTAACTAGACTTATAGAAAAAGAAAAAGTTGTTGCAATAATTGGTTCTTATGGTTCTGGTGTTTCAATTGCAGCTGGAGATATTATTAAAAATGCAAAGATTCCTGCAATGGGAGCTTCTTGCACAAATCCAATGGTTACTCTAGGAAACGACTTTTACTTCCGCGCATGCTTCTTGGATCCATTCCAAGGAAGAGTTATGGCAAACTATGCATTAAGTAAAGGTGCAAAAACAGCTGCAGTTATCATGCAGAACGGAGATGACTATTCAGTAGGACTTGCAAACTTCTTTATTGATGCCTTTAAGGAATTAACTGGAGATGAAAACAGCGTAGTTGATGTTTCTGAATTCCAGGTTAATGATACAGACTTTAATGCAGTACTTACAAATATTAAAGCAAAGAATCCTGACGTTATATTTGCTCCAAGTTCAGCAACAACAGCTCCTTTAATAATTAAACAAGCTAGAGCTCTTGGAATGGAAAGTTTAATAATGGGTGGAGACACTTGGGAAAACCCAGCAGTTATAGATGTTGCTGGAACTGATGCTGAAGGCATTGCATTTTCAACATTTTTTGATGAAAATGACCCAGCTACAGAAGAAGCAAAGAAGTTTGTTGAAGGATACAAACAAGAACTTGCTGGCAAAGAACCTATAATACCTGCTGTTGCAGCATTAGGTTATGATGCCTACATAGTTATTAGAGATGCTATTGAACGTGCAGGTTCAACTGATGGTGTTGCTATTCGTGATGCAATTGCAGCAACAAAAGATTTTGAGGGAGTTACTGGCCTTATTAACTTTACTGCAGAAGGCGACGCTGATAAAAATATAGCTGTTATTAAAACTGTTGAAGGTGGACAGTTCGTATACATCGATACAGTTGAAGTAAAATAATATTGTATATTAATAAGGGCGAACTAATCGTTCGCCCTTTTACAATTATTCAATTGTTTAATTGGAGGAATAAATATGACTTTTGAAATTTTTTTGCAACAGCTTGCTAATGGTATTTCCATAGGAAGCCTTTACGCACTTCTAGCCATCGGCTACACCATGGTATATGGCATACTAAGACTCATTAATTTTGCTCATGGTGATATATTTATGATGGCAGCCTATTTTATGGTTTTCGGTATGGTGAATTTTGGTTTGCCATGGTACGTATCAACTTTAATTGTAATACTAGCTGCAGTTGCATTAGGTGTATTAATAGAGAAGGTAGCATACAATCCACTTCGTGATGCTCCTCGTATGTCAATAATGATTTCAGCAATAGGAGTTTCTTTTCTTTTAGAAAATCTCGCCACTTATTTGTTTACTGGAGTTCCAAAAGGATTCCCTGACATCCCCATACTTACAAGAGCAATAAGTTTCGGCAATATATCCTTATCAGTCGCTACAGTTGTAACACCTATTGTTACAATTATTTTGCTGTTTGTAGTACTTTTTATTACAAATAAAACAAAAATAGGAATGGCAATGAGAGCTGTATCTAAGGATTTTGAAACAGCACGTTTAATGGGTATTAATATTAACCGAGTTATTTCAACAACATTTATAATAGGTTCAGCATTAGCAGCAATTGGTGCAATACTATGGGGTTCTAAATATCCATCTGTAATACCTCTTATGGGCGTTATGCCAGGACTTAAATGTTTCGTAGCTGCAGTCTTAGGTGGCATAGGCAATACAACAGGTGCAGTTTTAGGTGGTTTTATTTTAGGCATGGCTGAAATTATGCTTGTATCATTTTTACCTTTATTAACCGGTTATAGAGATGCAATAGCCTTTATAATTTTAATAATAGTTTTACTAGTTAAACCAAACGGACTTCTAGGAGAGAAGGTGACAGATAAGGTATGATAGAAAATAAGAAAAACAAGAATTTAATTAAGAATCTAGTATTAATAGCAATATTTACGACTTTCATTATACTTTTAGATATGGATATAATCGGTGATAACTACGTAAGACGTGTATTGAATCTTGCTGCAATCTATACAATAGTTAGCATATCAATGAATTTGGTAAATGGTTTCACAGGGTTGTTTTCATTAGGGCAAGCAGGCTTTATGGCAATCGGTGCATATACAGTAGCAGTATTTACTGTTCCTATTGAGTCTCGAGCAGCAATATTTTATATTGTTCCCCAGAACCCAATTATTGCACACATCCAGTTACCGTTTTTTGTAGCACTTATTCTTGGCGGTCTTTTAGCAGCACTTATTGCTGTACTAGTAGGTATGCCTGTGTTGCGTTTAAAAAGCGATTATTTGGCAATTGCCACTTTAGGGTTTTCAGAAATAATACGTATTATATTTACAAACACGAAGACAATAACAAATGGAGCTTTAGGAATTAAAAGCATACCTCAAATGCCTACTATGTGGGTTTTCTTTGGAGTTGCAATAATTTCTATAGTTTTAATAATGCTTCTAATAGATTCAAGTTACGGAAGAGCCTTTAAAGCAATTAGAGAAGATGATATTGCAGCTGAGGCAATGGGAATAAATTTATTTAAACATAAGGTTTTGTCTTTTGCAATTGGAGCGTTCTTTGCAGGCATTGGAGGAGGACTGTTTGCATCATTGCTTGGAACAGTTGACCCAAAACAATTTTATTTTGTTATTACCTACAACTTTCTATTAATAATGGTTTTAGGTGGAATGGGAAGTATTTCAGGCACAGTAATAGCATCATTTGTTGTTACAGTTGGTCTTGAAGTATTGAGATTCTTTGATGAGCCACTAACATTATTTGGAGTAAATATTCCAATATTCAGAGCTGGATTCAGAATGGTAATTTTTTCTATATTGCTTATGATTTTAGTATTGTTCTTTAGAAATGGCCTCTTAGGCCAAAAGGAGCTTTCATGGAAATATTTAAGTGACTTGTTCAAAAGGAAAAAGCCTTCAAATAAGAAAGCAAGCAAAGGAGGTGCTTCACGATGAGCGTTTTAAGAGTGGATAATGTTGTAATGCAATTTGGCGGTGTCGTTGCTGTTAACAACCTTAACATAGAAGTTGAAAAAGGAAGAATAGAAGCCTTAATAGGCCCTAATGGAGCAGGTAAAACAACAGCTTTCAATGTAATCACAGGAGTTTATCAACCTACAAAAGGAAATGTATATTTCAATGAAGAAAAAATTACAGGCCTTTCACCTGACAAAATAGCTAAAAGGGGAATTGCTAGGACATTTCAAAATATTCGTTTATTCAAGAACCTTACTGTGCTAGACAATATTTTAATTGCTAACCACTTGCATATTAAAAGTAACTTTTTATCAAGTACACTAAGATTGCCATGGTCAAGAGTGGAAGAAAAACAAATGCTTGAAAAATCAGAAATGCTCCTAAGTAAGCTTGGACTATTTGATTTAAAAAATGAAATTGCTAGTTCTTTACCTTATGGTGAACAAAGGAAATTAGAAATTGCAAGGGCACTAGCAACTGATGCAAAACTTTTGCTCTTAGATGAACCAGCTGCTGGAATGAATCCTAACGAAACGATGAAATTGTCATCATTCATTCATTCTATAAGAGATGAGTTTGATTTAACTATATTTATGATAGAGCATCACATGGATTTAGTAATGGAAATATCCGATACAATATATGTATTAGATTTTGGCCAGCTAATTGCTAAGGGTACAGCCGAAGAGGTTAAAAACAATCCTAGAGTAATAGAAGCCTATTTGGGGGTAGAAGAAGATGCTGAAGATTAATGATTTGCATGTAAACTATGGTGGAATTTCGGCGGTCAAGGGTATAAGTATACATGTGCCTGAAAAATCAATAGTAAGCCTCATAGGTGCCAATGGAGCTGGGAAAAGTACCACTTTAAGAACTATAGCTGGACTTGTAAAAGCTGGAAGCGGGCAAATAACTTTTCAAAACGAAAATATCTTAGGTATGGATACAATAGATATTGTTGCTAGAGGCATTACATTGGTCCCTGAAGGAAGAAGAGTTTTCGCTAACCTAACTGTTCTAGAAAACTTAAAAATCGGTGCCTACCTTCAAAAAAGCGGCATAGAAGAAAGTATACAAAATGTATATGACTTATTTCCAAGACTTAAAGAAAGATCTTGGCAGTTGTCAGGTACATTGTCTGGAGGAGAGCAGCAAATGCTAGCTGTAGGAAGGGCTTTAATGGCAAAACCAAAGCTTATTATGATGGATGAACCATCTCTTGGTCTTGCTCCTTTAATAGTAAATAGTATATTTGATATTATAAAAGAAATAAATAAGCTTGGAACCACAATTCTTCTAATAGAACAAAATGCCAATAAAGCGTTAAAAATTGCTGATTATGCATATGTTCTAGAAACAGGAAACATTACAATGGAAGGAATAGGACGAGAGCTTCGTCAAAATGAAAAAGTAAAAGAAGCCTATCTAGGAACTTCGAAATCTAAATAAATCCTAAAAAGCAACAGCAAAATAAGCTGTTGTTTTTTAATGGAAAATTTACTTGAATTATTTCTTCTCTTTTGATTTTTTCAAACACTCCGCACATATACCAGATATTTGCAAACTGTGACCTGTTACTTCAAATCCTGTTTCATTCTTTATTTTTTCACTGAGAGATTGTATGGGACAACTATCTATAGGTACAGACCTATTGCATACACAACAGGTTATATAGTGGTTGTGAGATGAGTTGTTAAGTTGAAAGGATGCCGTACCATCCCCTCTCACTATTTTCAAAAGAACATTTTTTTCAGTCAAAATGTTTAAAGTTCGATAAACTGTTGATAAATTAATGTTTCTACTTTCATCTTGCAACAATTTAAATACCTCTTCCGCAGCAAGAGGTTCTTTTGATTCATCAATTATAGATAGAATAAAACATCTTTGTTTCGTGCTTTTTAACATTGCATTTTTAAGAATATCTTCAATCATAGCGACCTCTACATTAAAAGCTGTATCAAACTTCCAGCTAAAGTTGATATAAAAAATATGTATAACATTATTTTAAAATTTTCTTTATAGTTTTTATTAACTTTGAAAAGAACTATAATTCCAACTCCTGCCCCTGTGCTTAATCCAGCCACCGCAGAACCAAAACTTATGTTGCCCGCCAAATAAAGCTGAGTTATTATAATTGATGATGAGCAATTTGGTATAAATCCAATTAATGCTGCAAGTCCAGGCTGCATCACATTGTCAGCAAGCAAGACCCTTGATAAATTTTCTTGTCCTATTATCTCTATTGCAAAATTCATTATAAACATTGTAATTGCAATGAAGAAGAATATATTAACCGTATGATTAAATGCAGATTTTACAATCCCATTTTTACAATTATGAAAATGTGGAATATTTAAAGCATCATTGTTTTCTAGCTCTATTTTTTGAGTTTTGAAAAATACTTTCAAGTAATAATCAGCTATAAATCCAGCTATAATGCCTAATATTATTTTTATTACAATCAAGCCCATAATTGTATTTAAATTTCCTGGATTTGATAAAAGTATGGGAAGTGCTTCATCCGATGTAGAAATAAAAACGGCTATTAAAGTACCCACTGAAATAACTTTATTTGTGTAAAGGTTTGATGCAGCAACAGAAAATCCGCACTGTGGAAAACTTCCTGCTAAAGCCCCTCCTACAACTCCGAATTTTCTTAAGCCTACAGCCAACTTATCAGATGATTTGTGTCCTATATACTCTATAATTAAATATGCAGAAAACAAAAAAGGCAGTATTTTTAACGAATCTACAATTGTTTCCTTCAAAATTTCTAACATGTATCCTCCTAATTGCAAATAATTCGCATTTAAGATTATACTTTACTAATTATTTTTTGTCAATAAATTATAAATAAATAATTGCAATGTAAAAAGAATTGAGTAGGCAC
>JBGUET010000148.1:0-6204 GCA_041821225.1 Sedimentibacter sp. | reverse complement strand
AAAAAGGCCTAACAGTTTTGTGGAGGTTAGAATATGGAATATGTTTGCGAACTGAAAAACATCTCTAAAAGATTCTATACTATTAATAATGAAACGAAAGCAATCGATGATATTTCATTTAAGGTGAAAAAAGGAGAGATTGTTTCTATTGTAGGGCCATCTGGTTCTGGAAAATCTACAGTTTTGTCATTAATTGCGGGATTAGAGAATCCATCTGATGGTGAAATAATAGTTAATACAAAAAGTGTGGGCTTTATGTTCCAAAAAGATCAGCTATATGAATGGAGAAATATATATAAAAATTGTCTCTTAGGATTGGAAATAAAGCACATGAATACGGAAGAAAACAAAGTAAAAGTAACTAAAATGCTTGAAAATTATGGATTATATAATTTTAGGAACCATTATCCAAGTCAACTTTCGGGAGGAATGAGACAAAGAGCAGCGCTGGTGCGCACCTTGGCAATTGAACCAGATTTGCTTCTTTTAGATGAACCATTTTCAGCCTTAGATTACCAAACAAGGCTATCTATTGGCAATGAAGTAGGTGAAATTTTGAGGAAGGAAAAAATAACCACGATATTGGTAACCCACGATATTCCTGAAGCTGTAAGTATGTCAGACAGAGTAATCGTTTTTACAGAAAGACCTGCAAAAATCAAAAGAGAATATGAAATTATATTTAATGAGTGCCAGGGTGAAAGAACACCTATGAAATGCAGAAATACGTTAGAATTCGGAGAATATTTCAGAGAAATATGGAGGGATTTAGATGTTGAAAAGAGATAGAAAGTTAATCCAGCCAACTGTTGTTATATCTAAGGAACACGCAGAGTATTTGACATCTATAAAAAAAGAAAAAACATTTATTAAAATAACTCAAATTACTATATTTGTAGTATTTATTGCACTTTGGGAAATGGCTGCTCGTAATAATTTAATAGATACGTTTTTGACTAGCAGTCCGGGAGCAATATTCGGACTTATTGTAAAATACGTAGAAAATGGAAGTTTGTTTAAACATTTATACGTGTCAACAACTGAAACAATAGCAGGATTTTTAACAGGAACTATTGTAGGTTTTTTAGTTTCAATATTGCTGTGGTGGTTTAAAAAATTAGCACGAATATCAGAACCATATATTGTTATTTTAAACAGTCTTCCAAAGACAGCACTTGCTCCAATCATTATTTTATGGGCTGGAATGGGTTTCTCTGGTGTAGTTGTAACAGCCGCCTCTATATCTGTTGTTGTAACTATCATGACCTTGTACACTGGATTTATAAATGTTGAGAAGGATAAAATAGTTCTTCTAAAAACAATGGGGGCTACAAAGTATCAAATATTAAGAAAAGTAATTATACCTGCTAACATTCCAAACATTATGAGTGTTATAAAAGTAAATATTGGATTGTCATGGATTGGAGTTATAGTTGGTGAATTTCTTGTATCTAAAGCGGGAATTGGATATTTAATACTTTATGGCAGTCAGACATTCAAGTTAGATCTTGTGATGATGGGTGTTTTTGTATTGGGATTAATTGCGGCAATTATGTATTTTTTTGCTGCCTGGCTAGAGAAAAAAGTAATAAAGTATTGATAAATCGTTTTCTTTATTATATAATGTACTGCTAAACATATTATACGAATATTGGTAAAATTAATATAGAACGTAAGATGAATTCTAATAAAGGGGAATAAATATGGAACTGGGAGAGAAAATTAGGTCGTTAAGACAAAAGCAAAAAATCAGTATTGAACAACTTTCGGTAATGACGGGGTTAAGTAAAGGTCTAATAAGTCAGATAGAGAGGGATATAACTGGGCCGTCAGTAGCATCCTTGTGGAAAATTTCAAAAGCTATGAATGTTACTATGAATTATTTTTTCGATGAGTATGACGACCTTAATCAAGTTGTTCGAAAAGGGGAAAGAAACAAGATAATGATGAGAAAAGCAAGCAGAGTATATGAGCTTCTCAGTCCTGATTTAAAAAAACAAATTGAGATGCTGTGGATTGAAATAGAACCTAATGAAAATAATAAGGATGGACTTATCAGCCACGAAGGAGAAGAGTGCGGAGTGGTTATTAAGGGTACTTTGAGAGTTCTATCAGGAGACAAAGTATATGATTTAAATGAGGGAGATAGCATATATCTTGACAGTACAATTCCTCATAAATATTTAAATATTGGAACAGAACTATCGGTTTCGGTTTGGTCAATGGTTCCCCCAAGTTTTTAATAATAAATATTAAAACTTCCATAATTATAGAACGAAAAAATATTTACAAAGTTCTAAAATAATTCAAAAAAATAAATGTTAAAAAACGTTTGACATTTATTTTTTTTTGTAATATAATTCATTAAATTCAATATATTGAATTTAATTTAGTTAAAAGGTTCAACATATTGAAAACGATTCTAAACTATGAGGAGGAAATTTATGACAAATTCTTTTATTAGCCCTGATAATACGTGGGTTTTATGGGCGATCATAACAGGGTGGGCAGCATTTAGTATTTATCTAGAGCAGAAATATGACTGGGCAGCAAAAATTTCTGGTGCAATAATTGCATTAATAGGAGCAATGGCATTATCAAATTTAAAAATTATACCAGTTGACTCGCCTGTGTATGATACTGTATGGGGTTATGTAGTTCCATTAGCCATTCCTTTGTTATTGCTACAATGCAATATTACGAAGATTTGGAAAGAAAGTGGAAGAATGTTAATAATATTTTTAATTGGTTCTGTAGGTACTGTTGCCGGAGCAATAATTGGGTTTGTACTATTGGGCAAACATATTCCTCATTTAGCTGAAATAGCTGGAACAATGACAGGCTCCTATATTGGTGGTGGCGTAAACTTTGTAGCAGTATCAAGCGCTTTTAATATTCCTGGGGAATTAATTTCTGCTACGGTAGTTGCTGACAATTTGCTTATGGCATTGTATTTTCTTGCATTAGTAACTATTCCAACTATTAATTTCTTTAGAAAAAATTTCAAACATCCATATGTTGATAAAATTGAAACTATGGGAACGGAAGAAGGTACAACAGCTGCTGCTTATTGGAAAGGTAAGGAGATATCTTTAAAAGACATGGCATTTGCAATGGCTACAGGATTTATAATAGTTGCTGTTTCAAAAGCTGTTTCAGGATTTTTAGCAGGAGTTATTCCTTCTAGTAATATGTTTTTAAAGATGCTTAACGTATTGCTAAGTAATCAATACTTAATTATTACAACTATAACAATGATCCTAGCAACTGTATTCCCTAATTTCTTTGGTAATATAAGAGGAGCCCAGGAAATTGGAACTTTTATGATTTATTTATTCTTTGTTGTAATAGGTGTTCCAGCTTCAATTCCACTTATTATACAAAATTCTCCACTTCTATTATTGTTCTGTGGAATAATTGTAGTTGTAAATATGGCATTTAGTTTTGGTTTTGGAAGGTTACTTAACTACAGTGTTGAAGAAATAATAATAGCTTCAAATGCAAACATTGGTGGACCTACAACTGCAACAGCAATGGCTATATCTAAGGGATGGACAGAATTAGTTGCTCCCGCAATGCTTATTGGGGTTTTTGGATATGGAATAGGAACATACTTAGGTATAATTGTAGGAAATTTATTAATGTAAGGAGATTATTATGATTTTTGACTGCCATTCAGATATATGGACAGACGTTACTATAAGGACACTAAATGGCGAAAACGATATATTGAACAGATACCATTTAAACAAACTAAAAAAAGGTAATGTTTCAGGAAGCATTTTCGTTATTTGGATTGATCCTCCACACACAGATGAACCATATAGAAGATCAATGGAAATTGTAGATTCTATTAAGAAAGAGATGGAATTTTGCAAAGACTCTTTCTTAATTGCCAAGTCATACAGCGATATTGAAAAAGCTGTAAAAGAAAATAAATTTTACGCTTTTATAGGACTTGAAGGTCTTAGCAGTATAGGTGAAAATTTAAATTTGATTGATTATTTTTATGATTTTGGCGCAAGGCATGCAAGCCTTACTTGGAACGAGGAAAATAAACTTGCAACAGGAGTTAAAGGTAACCCTAATAGAGGTCTTACTGATTTAGGCAAAAAAGCTGTTAAGAAAATAAATGCAAAAAAAATGATTCTGGATGTTTCACATTTAAATGAAAAATCCTTTTGGGATTTAACGTATGAAGCTCAAGGACCAATAATTGCATCTCATTCCAATAGTAGAGCATTATGTGACGTTCCTAGAAATCTCACAGATAAACAGCTGAAAAAAATTGCTGAGCTTGATGGGGTTGTAGGTTTAAACTCTTTCAATCAATTTGTCCATAAGGATTTAGATAAACAAAATATTAAAGTGTTTGTTAATCATATTGAACACATGGCGGAAGTAATGGGTATTGATCATATTGGAATAGGAATGGATTATTGTGATTTTTTAGATGACAGTTCAATGAATAGTTTTAGTGAACAAGAAAACTCTTTTACAATTGGTCTTGAAGATGCTTCTAAAACAAGTGACTTACTTAACGAAATGGAAAAAGTAGGGTTTTCAAAGGTAGATATAGAAAAGGTAGCTTACAAGAATTTTCATAGAATAATAAAAAATGTAATAGGATAATAAATAGACTGTCTCTAAATTTAAGAGACAGTCTTTCTATTTAATTAATGATGGTTATGAAGCATATGTCTTTTGTTTTTCATAATACCTTCATATATGTTTTTCACAATGTAGTTATCATCGGAACTTTTGATTTGAGTTTTTTTATCTATGCTATAGAGACCTTTTGCCCTTAACAATCTTGTTTCTCTTGTTATCATTCTAGGTATAGGCTGTCCACCACCAGCTATACAACCTCCAATACAAGCCATAACTTCTACTAAATCATACTGCTTTTCACCACTTTTAATTTGCTTTATCAGGTTGTCTGCATTTTTAAGTCCATGAACTACAGCTAATCTAATATCTTTTCCATCAACATTTACAGTAGATTCCTTTACAGCGTCTAATCCTCTAACACTGTTAAATATTATTTCACAATCATCTTTTCCAAATTTGTTTTTCAATATTTTTCTAAGAACCGCTTCCATAACACCGCCAGTAGTACCAAATATTACACCAGCACCAGATCCAATACCAAAAGGCATATCCATTGCTTCTTCTTCTAGGTTATCAAAATTAATGCCCATTTCTTTAATCATAATTGCAAGTTCTTGTGTAGTTAAAACTACATTAACTTCTCTTACTCCGTTGTGGATATATTCTGGTCTTGCAGCCTCTGCTTTTTTAGCAGTACATGGCATAATCGATAATATAAATGTGTCTCTGCCGTCTTTAAGGTCTACTTCACTGTACGACTCTCTTAATACTGTTCCAAACATTTGCTGAGGAGATTTGCATGAAGAAATATTTTTTACAAGTTCAGGATATCTATTTTCTGCAAATTTTACCCAACTAGGGCAACATGAAGTGAATAATGGAAGGTTTTCGCCTTTTGTAAATTTTTCTAAAAATTCTTCACTTTCTTCTATAACTGTTAAATCAGCAGATAAAGTTGTATCAAAAACTTGCTCAACACCAAGACTTTTAAGAACTGCTACAATTTTTCCTATAGTTATTTCACCAGGCTTTCTGCCAAACTCATCTCCTAATGCAACTCTTACAGCAGGGGCTACTTGTGCAATTACCCTTGTATTTTTATCATATAAAGCATCCCAGACTTTTTGAGTTTCATTTTTGATTGTTATTGCTCCTGTAGGACACACTACACGGCATTGACCGCAATCAACACAATTAGATTCAGCCAGTGTTTTATTAAAGGCAGGTTTAATTTTAACATCGGATCCTCTTCCAACAAAACCTAGAGCTCCAACACCTTGAATTTCTTCGCATACCATAACACAATCACCACATTTTATACATTTGGTGGAGTTTCTTACTATGCTATGACTTGAATTATCTATTTCATTTTCTTCTACTAATTGGGTAAATCTATTTTTTGTTAATCCGTATCTTTTTGCAAGCTTTTGTAGTTGGCATTTGCCAGTTCGTTCACATGATGTGCAGTCTCTGTCATGATTAGCAAGCAATAATTCAAGAATCATTTTTCTGTATTTTCTAATACGTGGTGAATTTGTATATATTTCTAGACCATCTTTAGGTTTTTCAGAACATGATGCTATTATTTCTCCC
>JBGUET010000147.1:0-6230 GCA_041821225.1 Sedimentibacter sp. | reverse complement strand
TGATTTTCATTAATATAAAACAATGTTATTTCATTACCTTGTTTATTTAGGCAATATGCTCTTACTCTTCCTTTTGAAACATAATATATTTCATTTACATTATCACCCTTTTGAAAAATTATTTCTTTTGAAGAGAAAGTATGAACAAGTCCGTATAATTCAAATATTTCAGTAACCTTTAATTCTATATTTTCTTTTGCCACAAGAACACTCCTTTAATAAAAGTCTTAATACATTAGAAAAAAATCAATTATTACATTTGAAATGTAGCTAACGCTACAATCTGTTTTGCGATTTTGAAGTATTATATCACAAAAGCATAACGTTTACATGTTTTTTATTTATTTCTACAAAATATTTATAACACAAAGTATAATTATTTGAATTTTTTGCCTTTATGGTAAATATTAATAGGAGGAATATATGGATTATTCGAAAGATTTTTTAATTAATCTTTACACGGATTTAGTGAAATTAAGATTATTTGAGGAAAAGTTGGTGGAGATTTACAATCTTGGGAAAGTACCTGGACATATTCACAGTGGAGTAGGTGAAGAAGCTACATATGTGGGAACTCTAGCAACAAAAAAAGATGGAGACTATTATAAAATTACCCACAGACCAGTGGGTGCCACAGCTGTTATAGGAGTACCTTTAAATACAATATTCTCTGAAATTATGGGTAAAAGAGACGGTAATTCAGGTGGAAGAGGCGGAGTAAATCATGTATCTTTGCTGAGTAAAGGAATGTTGGGCTTTTCTGGAACTTTAGGCTGTGATATGGCAGTAGGAGCAGGTGCGGGACTAACAATTAAGAAAAATGGTACAGACAATATAGTATATGTATATTATGGCGATGGAACATCAAGTAGAGGTCCTGTGCATGAAGCAATGAATCTTGCTGCTGTGTGGAAACTACCTATTCTATTTATATGTGAAAATAATCAGTTTGCTATATCAACTTATGCATCAGAGTGTGTATCTGTTGAAAATCCTGGAGCAGATAGAGCTGCTGGATACGGAATGCCTTCAAGAATAGTTGATGGTACTGATGTTTTAGCTGTTTATGAAGGCGCTAAAGAGCTTGTAGAATACGTTCGAAGCGGAAAAGGGCCTGCAGTACTTGAAGCGAAGGCATATCGATGGAGAGGCCATTTTGAAGGAGACCAGACACGATACCGTGATGCAGAGATTACAGAGGATTGGAAGAAGAGAAAAGACTGTGTTGCAAACATGGAAAAATATCTTCTTGAAAACAAGGTTGCAACACAAGAAGAAATAAGCGAAATACGCAAAGAAAAAAATATTGAGTTAGATAAGGCTATTGAATTCGCAGAGGCAAGTCCTGCTATAACTGCGGAAGAAGTTTATGAAAATATTTATGTTAAATAATTAGGAGGAATAAAAATGCTGGTAACTTACGCTCAGGCAATTGGCGATGCTATAAAAGAAGAAATGCGCAATGATGAAAATGTAATCGTATTTGGTGAAGACGTTGCGGAAATGGGAAATATTTTTGGCTTAACAAAAGGAATACTTGAAGAATTCGGTCATGACAGGGTGAAAAATACACCGATTTCTGAAACTGCAATAATAGGAAGTGCTATAGGTGCTGCCGTTACAGGTCTTAGACCATGCATTGAGTTAATGTATTCTGACTTCACTTTGGTAGCTTTTAGTGAACTGTTCCACTGTGTTGGTAAATGGAGATATATACATGGACCTGAATATAAACTTCCACTGGTAGTTAGAAGTGCTATGGGTTCTTCATTTGGTGCGGGAGCTGAACATTCAAACTGTGTTGAAAGTTTGTTTATGCATGCTACGGGTCTTACAATTGTAAGTCCTTCAACAGCTTATGATGCAAAGGGACTTCTTAAAACAGCTATTCGTTCAAACGACCCTGTACTTTTCTTTGAACATAAACAACTATATCAGACAAAAGAAAATATTCCTGATGAGGAGTACACAATACCTTTCGGTTTAGCAGATATTAAAAGAGAAGGAAAAGATGTAACTATAATAGCTGTGGGACTCATGGTTAAAAAAACTCTTGAAGCGGCTGAAATACTTGCAAGTAAAGGTATAAGTGTTGAAGTTATAGATCCAAGAACACTAGTGCCTTTTGATAAAGAGACTGTTTTTGAATCAATAAGAAAAACGCACAGAGTTGTTGTGGTTGAGGAAAGCAACAAGACTGCTGGTATCGGGGCGGAATTGGCAGCGATGATTCAGGAAGAAATGTATGATGAATTGGATGGACCAGTTATAAGGGTTGCTGCATTAGATGTGCCACTACCATATGTTATTGCACTTGAATTATACTGTTTGCCTGATGCACAGAAAATTGTAACTGCAGTAGAAAAATTATTTTAATTTAGAGTATAATTCAGTAAAGAAGGAGGAGCTTGTTAGCGCTTTTAAGTTGTTAGCAACAAGAATATATGAGTGTTGAATTGGTAATGCCTAGAGCAGGCTTAACTATGGTTGAAGGTACTATAATGATGTGGAAAGTTGAAGAGGGCACTCAAGTTAAAAAGGGTGACTCAATTCTTGAAATAGAAAATGAGAAAACTACAATGAATTTCGAGTGTACTGCGGACGGATTTATACACATAACGTCACAAATTGGAGACGTTGTTGCTGTAGGAAATAGAATAGGACTAGTGGCTCAAACTAAAGAAGAGTACAACGAAATATCAAAACAAAAGAACGATGTAGTATCAAAAGAAGATGAATTGTCTATTAAGAATGTTGATTCATCTCCAAAGGAACAAAAGGTGATAACTTCAAAAAATAATGAAGATCATTCATCATCTATAACGAGCAGCGGGCACGTTAGAGCAACTGGATTAGCTAAAAAAATGGCTGCTAAGGCAGAAATTGATATTAAAAAAGTCAAAGGTACAGGACCTAACGGACGAATTGTTGCCAATGATATTGATGATTATATTAAAAATATTGCAAAAGTTAATGTTATGGACAATGAAGTATGTGGAAATCCAGAAATTATACCTTTGACAGGTTTAAAACGTTCAATTGCAAAAAATATGTATGAAAGCCTTCAAAATATGGCACAGTCAACGGCTGCAGTCGAGGTTGATGTTACAAAGTTAATGGAAATGAGAAAAATATTTTTGGATAAGATGGATTTCATTGGATGTAAAGTTACAATGAATGACATTCTTGCAATGGCTACAATTAAGGTGTTGAAAAAGCATCCTCTAGCTAATGCTACTTTTGATGGTACGAATATTACAACATATCCTTATGTAAATTTATCAGTGGCTGTAGGCACAGAAAATGGACTTATGGTACCAGTACTTAAATATGCAGACAAAATGACCCTAACACAATTAAGTGCTAATTTAAAAGGTCTTGTTGAAAGAGCTAGAGACGGTAAATTGGTAAGTGGAGAACAGTCTGGTGGAACCTTTACAATTTCAAATGTAGGTATATTTCCTATTGACGTTGCAACTCCTATTATTAATCCACCACAAGTTGCAATTATGGGATTTGGACGTTCTGTTAAAAAGATGGTTGTTGTAAATGATGAGCCATGTATAAGAACTATGATGAACATGTTTGTTACATTTGACCACAGAGTACTTGATGGTCTTGACGTGGGCAGAATTATGTACGATATGAAGGAATATATTGAAAATCCTCAATTGATTATGGCATAAACTCTACCAAGAGAATTATTAATTTAGATGGAGGTATTATCAATTATTTAAACAAAAATAAAAATGGAGACATATGGACGCAAGTCCCGTATGTCTCCATTTACTTGCTTTAAAATATGGCCTTTATTAATACATTTTATGCAGATGAACATAAAAAAATCAGTAGAGACTAGCATTGTATTTTGGTCACTTTTATTGCGATAAATAATCTTGTAAAACTGCGTCCTTTATGGTACGATTTTACATATTTAATAGACATAAGGTAAAGGGAGAATAATTACTTTGAAAAAGATATTGAAAATTAAGCCAGAAATGCTAATGTTTTTTATTTTAATCGCAGCAGTAGCTTTGGGAGGCGGTTTTAGTGATTCGCTATATTCAAATTATTTTAAAGAGGTTTATCATGTTTCGGCTGTTCAGAGAGGGTTTATAGAATTTCCAAGGGAACTTCCCGGTTTATTGTGTATGGTTGTAATTGGATTTTTAGGTTTTCTGGGGGATCTTAAGGTTGCCTTGATTGCCCAGGTACTATCATTTAGTGGATTACTTATATTAGGATTTTTTACACCTTCTTTGGGTGTTATGCTTGTATTTCTTTTTATTAATTCTATGGGAATGCACCTTTTTATGCCTCTTCGAGATGCAATAGGCATGTCACTTGCAGAACCTAATCAAATTGGATTGCGAATGGGACAAATTTTCAGTGTTAGTTCAGCATTTAGCATGATTGCGGCAATTATAGTATTTCTTGGATTCAAGACAGGATTTTTTTCATTTGATACTCCTATTAAGGTTGTCTTTTTAGTTGGTGCGGGAGCTTTTCTATGTGCCATTGCAATGGCTGCTATTATGGCTTCAAGAGTTAAATCACAAAAGGTAAGTCGTCGTAAAGTAAAGTTTATTTTTAGAAAACAATATAGATATTATTATATGGTTACAATATTAAAAGGGGTTCAAAAACAAATTGCCTTCGTCTACGGCACTTGGGTAATTGTTGATTTATTGGGAAAGAAAGCTGATACTTTGGCAATGCTTTTTATTATAATTGGATTTATTTCCATGTTCTTTCTAAGCAAGCTTGGGAAGTGGATGGATAAGTTTGGCATAAAGAACATGATGTATGCTGATGCTATTTCATTTGTTGTGGTTTATGTTATATATGGCTTTGTTGTTTGGGGCATAACATCAGGGAAACTTCCAAAGGAAGGGATTACTGTCTGGATGATTTATTTCTTATTTATTTTAGATAGGCTTTCTATGCAAATAGGAATGGTTAATTCAATTTATGTTCGTTCCATAACACTGGACAAGAACGAGGTTACATCAATTTTATCTACGGGAATTAGTCTGGACCATTTGTTTTCTATTATAGCAGGAATTGCTGGAGGGTTTGTTTGGGCAAATTTAGGAAGTCAGTGGGTATTCTTTATAGCAGCAACATTATCACTAGGAAATGTATATGTAGCTTATCGTGTGCAGCCTGATAAGGAAAAAGAAGAAGTTGAAAAAATGATGCAAGAAGTGTAATGCTTATTGTTGTATGATTTTGGTTGCCATAGTGAATATAAAAACATTGAAAAACAAGGAGACTAAAATGGGTGATATACGTTGTAAGTGGCCAAATCTAAATAATAATGAAATATATTTAGAGTATCATGATAATGAGTGGGGCATATCTTCCCATGATGACCGTTATTTGTTTGAAATGATATTACTTGAGTCTTTTCATTGTGGTTTATCCTGGCTTATAATTCTTAAGAAACGTGAAGAATTTAGAAAAGCTTTTGATAATTTTGACCCCAATGTTATAAAAGATTATTCAGAGGAAAAAATTGAAGCACTCATGAATAATAAAGAAATTGTTAGAAATAAAGCGAAAATAATTGCAAATATAGAGAATGCTAAGGCCTTCTTAAATGTGCAGGAAGAGTATGGAACCTTTTCAGAGTATATATGGTCTTTTACAGATAATAAGGTGCTGTATGGAGATTTTGATAACTTGGTTACAACAAATAGTTTATCTGATAAAGTTTCTAAGGATATGAAAAAACGCGGATTCAAGTTCATGGGTAGCGTAACCACATATTCATATTTAGAGGCAGTAGGAATAATGAATAATCATAGTAAAAACTGCTTTAGAAGTCATGGAAATTACTAAGTTGAAATGCTGGCACTGTTGATTATTTATATTAAAAATGTATAATTTAAAGAACTCACTTGAAACCTTGAAATATTGGGTTTATAAAATTCTTGATAGGAGAAGTCTGTTATGAATGAAAATAAGGCAGTAATTAATTCCATAGATGAATATATTTTAAAATTTCCTGCTGATATTCAAATGATTTTAGAAAAACTAAGACAGGTAATTAAAGATGCCGCACCGGAAGCTGAAGAGAAGATAAGCTACAATATGCCTACATTTTATTTGAACGGCAATTTGGTACATTTTGCTGCTTATAAAAATCATATAGGATTTTATCCAGCTCCAACAGGTATTGAAAAATTCAAAGATGAATTATCAATTTATAAGGGTGGAAAAGGGTC
>JBGUET010000146.1:0-6256 GCA_041821225.1 Sedimentibacter sp. | reverse complement strand
AGTGTGAACTTTCTCTGATCCGTAGCACTTGTAATTTTATTTTTACCCATATGCTACACGCTCCTATTTCTCTCTGTCTATTTTCTCCCTGATAGCTTCAACTACAAATTGTACAATTGTTATTCCTTTTTTCGCTACTGCTACTTTTAATTCAGTATGCAAGTCTGCATCAATGGCAATGTTTAATCTTTTTTGCTTATATTCCACACGTACACCTCTTTTACTTAGATTATTATGCTTATTATTATATCAAAACTAAAATAAATAGCAACAATAACTTTAACTCATTTGCTATTTTAATATCATCTTTCAGTCATTCAAATAGAAGATAGATTGAGTTTAGTTAATTTAGTATAGTTAATTTAGTATAGTTTATTACCACCACATGACATAGCCTATCCCATTCTATGACATAGGACTATCCCATTCTATGACATACCCTATCCCACCACATGACATAGGTGCAACCATAAAATAATTATGTGTTCCTAATTTTAATCAATTGAATTTAAGGGATTCTTTCTATTTTTTGATGATTGGTTCGGAACAAAATTAAAGAAAATACGAGAGTTAGGAACAAAGAAAATGCTTTTAATTAGCTGGCTTGACTGCTATAAGTGAGTTGGTGTTCTGTACCCTATTCCTGCCTTAAAAATAGTAGCCCTATTTACTGCATTATTTGAGCTATTTTGAACCTATTTTAAGAAGAAAACTATTGAGGTATAATTTATATACCTTATCTATTTTGAATCGAATTTAAGGATATTAGCCATTAAATAAATGATAAATATATAGTCCGTATCAATAATGCCCCATTTTCAATACTTTCAGTGATTTTAAATTAAAAATAAGCCACATTTCCGTTATATTCAGTCCTATTCAATAAATTAGCTCTAGTTCAATCGAGCAAGCGTTAAGCATAAAAAAAGAACTATCAATTAAACTGATAGCTCCTTTAATATTTAATATTATTCTACTCTTTAAATTGCGATATAACTAAGCTCTATATGTCTTAAATAAACGTATTTAGAATGTAAGGTATATAAATCCTACCCTAAAGCACTTATGGTTCAAAATAAGGTCAAATAACGTGCAAATAGCAAGGGGATATAGATATAAAAAAAGAGCATTGCTACCATTCAAAAGAATAGTTTTTCAATGCTCTGCTGCTATTATTTTCTTACTCTGACTTTCAATCTACTCATAGATAATTCTTTATCGTATACAATATAATAATCATTTCCATTGTGTTCCACTCTGCTAATACTCCAATATGGGTAATCGTGATAATCGTCTGATACAAGATACTCAATAATATTTCCACTTGTGTAAGAATAACCGTTTTCAGTTTCATATCTTCCTGAAGCATTTAAGTGTAAAGTGCTTACCTCTTTAATTGGTAGTTCAAGATATTTCATTCTTATATTTACGCTCTCCAACTTTTCAAGTATACTTCTATACTCGTCTACCAAAAGTAACTGATCTGCATCTGTATAATCTATGTTGATGTCAGATAAATCGTCATATTCCATATATTTGCTTACGTTCATAACTCTATCGATGCTCGTTCTAACTTCGTTCATTGCATTTGTAATATCGTTTATATTTGCCATTGTTTGTTCTCTCCTTATTTTATTCTATATTGATCTATTATCATGTTGACGAAAGCAGTGCCACTCATTCCTTGCCTACGACTTTCTTTAGTTATATAATCGTGATTTATGTCCGAAAAAGCCATATTAATTCTTTTTAACTTTTGACCTTTCTTACCTTGTGTTGTTCCTAATACTTTTTGTACTTCGTGTACTTGTTGTACATCGTGTGCAACATTTGAGCGATTTTGGCTTTTTAATGTCTCTTCTTCTTGTACCTCATGTACTTGTTGTGTGCTTGTAAATAAATCTGCAGCTGCTCCAAATGAACTAGGTTTTTTTAGTGCCATATTATAACCACTCCTTTAGTAATTCTTCTACAAATGAAATGTAATCCAATGCAGTAGTAGATGAAGATGCATGTTTAATTAATGGTTTCCTTAATGCTTGTGCTTCTTTTGCTTTTATACTTTCTCTTATAGTGGTATTAAATAGTTTTGTGTCTATCTTTTCTACTATTTCATTTAAAGATTTTTTAACTTCTTTTGAGAGATTTGTTCTTTCATCAAATCGTACAAGTAACAAACCAGCTATCTTCAAATTTGTGTTTTGTCTTTTTTTAACTACTGAAATAGTCTCCGATAATTGGGATAACCCTTGAAGTCCATATCTATCGGCAGTTACTGGAATTATAATTTCATCTGCTGCAATTAAAGCATTATAAAGTAAACTATTCATTGATGGGGCAGTATCTATAATTACATAATCAAAACCTTGTAAGTCTGCCAATGCATCTTTAAGACGATATAAGCCATCTACACTACCATTCAGAATTTCATCTGCTCTTCTTAGTAAGGGATCAGATGCTAAAATTTTTCCGTTTTCTGTAATCTGTATAGCTTCTGCTATAGGTATGCGATTATCATCTAAAATAACGTCATATAAAGTTGCTTGACCTTCAAATAAAGCTTTGTATGTATCGGTGCTATTTCCTTGCATATCTGCATCAATGAGTAAAGTATTATATCCTTTGCTAGATAAAATAGAAGATAAAGCTGTGGCTGTTGTTGTTTTCCCTATTCCACCTTTTTGATTGGCTACAACGATTGTTTTCAAAAAATCACTCCTTCTTGTACTTGTTGTACTTATTATACTTCTTGTGTAAGAATTAAGTCAATCATTAAATAAATAAACTAGCTATATCCTTATGGGAAATCACGTTATTTAAGGCTATTTCCAATCAAAAAACTATTACCCTAGCAATTTACCAATAAATACAATTTCATTTAATTTTGAGCTCAAATGCGTTAATTAACCATTATACTAGTAGATATATTTATAAAGATTTAATGTAATAAATTGTAAAATATTTTCCTTTAATGGTATAATCATACATGTATGAATAATTGAAGGGAGATTTAAAATTGAAATATTTAAAAAACTGTCACTATTAATTATTTCGGTATTCGTATTAACTGCATGTAGTAATAATAAAGAAGCAGCAAATACTATAATCGAACAAATAAATCAAATGCAAGAAGTAGGAATACCCTCGCAAAGAACATATGACAATTTGTATGAAGACTATTCTAATTTAACTAGCAAGCAAAAAGAATATGTTAGCAATTATGAAACACTATCTCAATATAGAGGACTTGATTTAGATACAATAATAAAAATTAATGATAGTATAGGCAACTTAGAAAATGGTACTACAAAATATTCCGATGTATTAGAAATAGAAGACGAGTATAATAATTTATCAAAAGACGAAAAAGAATACATAAATAATTTTGAATCATTAGAGAAGTTTAAAGAATTAAGTGACATTGAAAAAGCAGCAGTTGAAGGAGTGCAAAATATAAAGGATTCGTTAAAAGATCCGTCAAGTTTAGAATTAACCACTATTAAGGTTAAAAATGAAATTAATGGAATGGGATTTTATTTTGTATATATTGAATATTCGGCAACTAATAGTTTTGGTGGTAGAAAAGAATATAAATCATGTTTTGCTATATCCAGTGATTTTGAAGATAAATTTTACCCACTAGCAATACTTACTGGGGTACAAAAATATTTAGATAGCACAACGACATATCTCGAATATATGAAATCAGACGAAAAAGAACAAGAGATCGATTGTGATAAAATACTTTCTAATTTAGAATAATAAATGTTATTTAGGCACTTACAAAGGTAGGTGTCTTTTTGCTTCGATACTTGAAAAGTAAGTCAACGTGTGAGTGCAACTGATAGGGTATATTAGAAAATATGAATCAAGGTTTGTGATGTAAAATACCCCCCCTTTACAATAAAAAGGTGATACGTTGAGTACCACCGGGAGAATTATATATTATCTATTTGGTTTATATACTTATATAGCGTGCTTCTTGCAATGCCTTGAAGCTTTGCGAATTGAGTTGCACTTATCTTTCCGTAGTCACCATTCTTAAATTTCTTATACTCTTTTATAAATTCCTTTGGGATTTCTCCTTCAGGTCTACCAAGTTTTACTCCATTTGCTCTTGCTACGTCTAAACCTTGATTTATTCTATTTATAGTTTTTTCTTTCTCTTGTTGTGCCATATGAGCTTTTAGAGTAGTTAATATATCTATAATCATTGAATACATACTATCATCAGCAGTCTTGATCCAATCATTCATATAAGGAACGTCTAAAGCTATAACTCTAATTCCATCAGCTTTCAATTGCTTTAATTCTCTAATTACATCATCGGCATTTCTGCCTAATCTATCTATGTCGCAAATAAGAAGTGTATCACCTTTCCTTAATTGCTTCTTTAACTCGTTATACTGTGGTCTGTTTTCTGCTTTAGTTCCACCTGTGATTGTATCACTATACCATTCAGCAATAGTGAAATTATTATTGCGTGCATATTCATTTAATGCTAGTTCTTGTCTATCTGTTTTTTGTGTTGCCTTTGTTGTACTTATTCTCATATAAGCTATTATTTTATTATCTGCCATAGTATAACCACCTCATCTATTTGATAATATAATTATAGCATACTTTTATAATATTGTCTACAAAAACTATAACTTATTTCGTGTACACATTTTGAATTATTTATTAGTCTTTTATCACATTTACTAGACTGTTTATGATGTCCGAGTAATCAATTGATTATATAGACAAACATATGTTCCTGTTAAGTCACTATTATTAATGTTCGATACACCACTATATTAATATCTTAATAACTGCTGCAAGCACTGTATATACTACGTTCTAGCCATTATATAAGAGAAGTATTAAACTCACAAATACTTTAATTATAATAAAAAGAACATATGTTCGATAAAGCGTTATATTCCTCATAAGTCCACATAGTATTTAACTTGCTTGAACGCTCTAAAGCCACTAATAGCAAGCATTGTAAGCTATTGATACTATTTATCAAATAACTAGAATATGCCTGAAATAGTACAATATTGCTCTAAATAGTCCGCTTCGATAGCGTGTTCGGAGACTTTGGCTCAACCATGCCACTTACAGCGTTTTTTAATTGATTTAATATATTTTAATGATTTGTAAACCCTTGATTTTACTAGGTTTGCAGACATACAAAAATTTAAGACTCTGTTCGGTAGGGGATTCCCACGTCTAAGATAGATAGAATATATATAAAATAGTAATATATTGCTTTATATCAACGTCCATAAAAGTTCTAGAATTAAAAAACTCCCTAGATTATTAGGGAGTATAAAGACATATGTCTTAAAGAGAGCCATTATATAAGTATTGGTTAATTAATATCATTAAGATACTTTAGTAGCGTGCATGGTACTAATTCGTTCATTCTGTAAGTATATACTATCATTTACTATATTAATATTGTGTTCTTCGTCTGCTGATATGCTATCAAGCCTATTGATATTATCCCAACTGCTATATTCGATATATAAATTAATATCATTATTCATTTGCATCCACCACCTGATTAATCAAAATAAATCCATCCATAAAAGTAAATCGTGCTTGTAATGGTTTTAAACTAATAAGCTCCAATTGATCCATGGATTCAATTAAAAATCCATTCAGCACATAAGATATATCCTTTAGCATTTCGTCTAAGGCATCTCCGAACCATAAGCCACCTGCCTCTTGATCAAAATTAAGATTAATTACTTGATAATTTCGTTCACCATTTACTCTGAAATTTTCTGTGATGTTGTAATAGGTTGGACTTTGACTATTGTCTAATTCCTCTAAGGTGTTTTTTAACTTATTAAGATTTCTTTTAAATAACTTGTCCATGTATTTTTCTCCTTTTCTGATTTATTATTTATGAACATATTAGCATGGGTACATGCATAAGTCAATAGCATGGGTACATATATTTTTATGATTATTGTAACTGTACCCATGTAATGATATAATGAGTTTATAAATATTTAATAAAGGAGAGAATTACAATGAAGGAAAGTAAACGAATTACGAATGATAGGTATTTAGAAAAATTAGAGGATATTAAAGTTAGAGTGCCAAAGGGCTATAGAGATACAATTAAAGAGTATGCAAAGACAAAAGAAATGAATACAAATCAACTTGTCATATATCTTATTAATGATGCAATGAAAAAGGATGGTTTGGAAACTTCTATTCCGTTTGGGATTAAGAATAACGATTAAGATTATAGGAC
>JBGUET010000145.1:0-6260 GCA_041821225.1 Sedimentibacter sp. | reverse complement strand
GCCAAAGCTGGTTTAAGTATGTTTGCAGCGTTCATAGCGCCACCTTCAGCTTCTCCTGCTCCAACAATATTGTGAACTTCATCGATAACTATAATTATATTGCCTGCTTTTTTCGCTTCATCAATAATAGCCTTCATTCTAGATTCAAATTGACCTCTAAACTGAGTACCGGCAACAACAGCTGTTAAATCCAACAAGTAAATTTCTGTATTGTACAGTTTTACAGGGACTTTTTTTTCTGCTATTCTAACAGCAAGACCTTCGGCTATGGCTGTTTTACCAACACCTGGTTCACCAATTAAAATAGGATTGTTTTTAGAACGACGGTTTAAAATTTGGATAACTCTATCAATTTCTCTATCTCTTCCAATTATTCTATCTAGCTCTCCATATTTTGCCTGTTCAGTTAAATTAGTTCCGTAAGTATCAAGATATTTTAATTTTTTGCGTTTAATTTTTTCTTTTACTTTAGTTCCTGACCCATTACTCATATTTGGAATTTCTAATTCGCTATCATCTTGGTCAGAAGGCTGAAAATCATTGTTGTTTGAGTTTGTAGCACCTGTAAACGCAGAATTCATAAGATTCATAAGAGAATTCATGCCTTCATTATCTTCACCACTCATATTTTGAGTTAATTTTTCTAAATCCATATCCCCCATGATTTCTGTCAACTGACTGTTGATATTTTCAAAATCTTCAGGTTTCATTCCACTTTGACTAATTATTTGGTCCATTGGAGCAAGGCCTTGTTTTTTTGCGCATGGAATACATAGACCAAGTGTTTGCATTTTGCCTTCTACTATTTTATTAACATATATTACTGCAACATTTTTTTTGCATATTGAACACAACATTTTATCATCTCCTTGACGTGCTGTTTATTTATTTTAACAATTACCATTAGTGATATACCATTTATAAATATTTTGGAATTTAGTTTAAACAACATTTGTTTTATATAGATTTAATTATAATACAGATATCTTAAAAAATCATTAAGAATTTGTTTTGTAACACAAAATTAATACAATTATTATTTAATAATTGATTTTTAACGACATTATGTTATAATTATAGAAAATTTTTAAATAAAAATAACTACGAGGTGCATAATGATTAGTAAAAGAATACAAGAAATGGTTGCGTCAGTTACTTTGGCTCAATCTGAAAAAATTGCAATACTAAAAAAACAAGGTGTAGATGTAATTGGTTTTAATATAGGAGAACCTGACTTTAATACTCCAGGTAATATTATAAAAAAGGCTGAAGAAGCTTTAAACTTGGGATATACGAAGTATACTCCAGCATCTGGGTCAATGGAATTAAGAGAGGAAGTATGCAGAAAATTTAAAAAAGATTATAATTTAGATTATACAGTAAATGATGTAATTGCCTCAAGTGGAGCAAAGCAGTCTCTCACTAATTCTTTAATGGCCATAGTTAATCCTGGGGAAGAAGTAATAGTTCCTACACCATGCTGGATAAGCTATATTGAAATGATAAAACTTACTGGAGGAATTCCTGTATTAGTTGCAATGGATGAAAAAAGTGGTTTTGATTTAAATGTTGAAAAAATTGCCGAATATATTACAGAAAAAACTAAAGCTGTATTAATAAACTCCCCAAATAACCCTACAGGTGCAGTTTATAAAAAACAAGACATAGAAAAATTGGGTAATTTGGCTGTTGAAAAAAACTTTTATATTATATCAGATGAAATTTATGAAAAATTAGTATATGATGGTGAACAAAACTGTTGTACTGCTGCAATATCTCCTGAAATTAAAGAAAAAACAATAACAATAAATGGCGTTTCAAAATCATATGCAATGACAGGCTGGAGAATAGGATTTGCAGTTGGACCTACTGATGTAATTAAAGCTATGAGTGATTATCAAGGTCATACAACCACTAGTCCCAATGCGCCTGCACAATATGCATCCATAGAAGCATTGAGTAATTCTGAAAAATTTGTTGAAGATATGAGAAAAGAATTTGACAAGAGAAGAAAATACATAGTTGAAAGATTAAATGCTATGGATGGCATTAATTGTTTTTTGCCTAAAGGTGCTTTTTATGTAATGCCAAATATAAAGGGCTTTTACGGGAAAAAGTATAAAGATTTTGTTATTAACAACCCAATGGATATGTGTGATTATTTGCTAGAAGAGAGTAAAATAGCTGTTGTTACAGGCGCAGCATTTTTGGCACCAGATAATATTAGAATTTCATATTCTAATTCTATGGAAAACATAAAAATAGGCATGGATAGAATGGAAGATGCATTAAAAAAACTTGTATAATTAATTTTCATGAATAAATAATTGCATAAATTTAAAAAAATTCGATTTAGTGTTGACATCTATAGGTATCGGTAATATAATTAGAAAAATTAAATATTTTCACGGGTATATTACAGAGGTTGCGAAGATCAATAGTAAAAGCGTTGCTTTGAAAGGGTGATTCGCCGAAGGGATTTTTCCCTGGGATTACATTTAAAAGATGTAGTACTGTTTTTATAGGATGCATTCCCAATCCTATAAGAAAGAGCTGTAATGTGCTGGGCAGAAGGTTCGGAGTTTTTTGTAAGCGTCTGAGAGCCCTTTTGCTCTTATGTCGCTTTTTTTATTACGATTTTTTAGGAATAAAAAAGGTGGCATGAAAATTATTTATTAAAAATAATTTTAAAGGAGAAAAGAAAATGAATGATTTAGTGAGAGGCAGTGGAGTGGCTCTGGTAACACCATTTACAAACGGAGAAATTGATTATGATACATTAGGCAAGTTAGTTGATATGCATGTTGAACTATCGGGTTCAATTATAGCAGCAGGAACAACATCTGAGGCATCAACTATGACTGATGAAGAATACCACGAAGTAATAAAATTTATAGTGAATAGAGTTAATAAGAGAATACCAGTTATAGCAGGGTCAGGAAGCAATTGTACTGCAGCTGCAATAACAAAGTCTAAGTTTTGTGAAGAAGCTGGTGCGGATGGATTGCTGGTTGTAACACCTTACTACAACAAAACAACACAAAGAGGCTTGATAAACCATTTTAAGATGATTGCAGAGAGCACATCACTTCCAATAATTGTTTATAATGTACCTGGTAGAACAGGAATGAACGTTGAACCTAAGACTGTTTTAGAACTGTCTAAAATTGATAATATTGTTGGAATTAAAGAAGCAAGTGGTAATATAAGCCAAGTGGCAGAAATAATAAGAATTTGTCCTAGAGATTTTCTCGTATACTCAGGCAATGATGATATGGTTGTTCCATTGATGTCATTGGGGGGTAGAGGAGTGATTTCAGTAGTTGCAAATATTTTGCCTGCTGAAACTAAAAAAATGGTTGATGATTATAATAATGGCAACATAGAAGCTGCACGAGATGCGCAGCTGGCTATTAATGGACTAAACAACATGCTGTTCATCGAGACTAATCCTATTCCATTAAAAGAAGCAATGGGTATATTAAATATGTGTAGCGCTGAATTGAGAGAGCCATTGTATCCAATGTCAAAGGAAAACAAAGAAAATCTTATTAAGGAAATGGAAATATACGGTATTGAAACAATGAGCAAAATTTCATAAAATGAAAGGATTGATTAAATGAATATAGTAATTTGTGGTATAAATGGAGCAATGGGAAAAGTTTTAGAGCAAGAAGCGAAAACATATGACAACTTAAACATAGTAGGTTCACTATCTCCGAGAAACGAGAGATTTGGTGATGATATTAAAGAAAAAGTTGATGCAGTAATAGATTTTTCAAATACCTCCAATTTAGATTTTCTAATAGAATATTCAGTTAAAAACAACTGTGCTTTACTCATATGCACAACTGGATACAGCATTGAACAAATAAATAAGATTAAAGATGCAGGCAATATCATACCAGTTATGCTGTCATCAAACACTTCTCTTGGGATTAATATATTTAGGAAAATACTTAAGAGCATATCCGCAGAGCTAAATGATTTTGATATAAATGTTATTGAAAAACACCACAACAAGAAAAAGGACGCTCCAAGCGGAACAGCAAAAACATTGGCAGAAGATATAATGAAATCAACAGGAAGAGACCATATAGAAACACTTTCAATAAGAGCCGGAACAATTCCTGGAGAGCATACTGTAATGTTTTCTGGAGTTGATGAAATATTAGAAATAAAGCACACTGCTTTTTCTAAAAAAATATTTGCTAGGGGAGCATACGATATAGCCATAAAACTTGCAAACAAGCCAGCTGGCTACTACAACACCGAAGACTTCTTCTAACAAATAACAACACGTAGGGGAGGGCCTCGTGCCCTCCCGCAAAACAACAACAAAGAAGCACAAAATAATTTCAAAAAAACGTAGGGGAGGGCCTTGTGCCCTCCCGCAAAACAAATCAAAGAAGCACAAAATAATTTCAAAAAAAAGTAGGGGAGGGCCTCGTGCCCTCCCGCAAAACAACATCAAAGAAGCACAAAATAATTTCAAAAAAAAGCAGGGGAGGGTCTTGTGCCCTCCCGCAAAACAACATCAAAAAAGCACAAAATAATTTCAAAAAAACGTAGGGGAGGGCCTCGTGCCCTCCCGCAAAACAACATTAATCTAAAATTAAACTAAAAAAACCACAAAATATCAGGAGGATAACATGTTATTACAAGATCCATATGAAATAGCGAAATATATAAAAGACGCGAAAAAATCTACACCAGTAAAGCTATATATATCTGGTGAAGTAGATGAATTAGAGACATACGAAATGAAAGTATTCAATTCAGGAGAAATGGCAATTCTTATTGGAGAATATGATGATGCTAAGAAAATTCTGTCTGAGAATCCTCAAATAGAAACTTATCATTTAGAATATGACAGGAGAAATTCTGCAATACCTATGTTAAATACAACTGAAATACAGGCACGCATTGAACCAGGTGCTGTAATTCGTGAAATGGTAACAATAGGTAAAGATGCAGTAATAATGATGGGAGCTGTTATTAACATAGGAGCTGTAATTGGTGAGAAATCAATGATTGACATGAATGCAGTTGTCGGTGCAAGAGGAACTATCGGCAAGAATGTACATGTTGGAGCAGGAGCTGTAATAGCAGGTGTTTTAGAGCCACCAAGCAAGTCACCAGTTATTATTGAAGATGATGTATTAATAGGAGCTAATGCAGTTGTTCTTGAAGGGGTTAAAGTAGGAAAGGGAGCAGTTGTTGCTGCAGGAAGCGTTGTAACTGCTGACGTTCCAGAAATGGCTGTTGTTGCAGGAAGTCCAGCAAAAATAATAAAATATAAAGATGACAGAACAGTTGAAAAGACAAAATTAATGGATGATTTAAGAGGATAAAGCGAAAAATAAAGTATGCATATGGAAGACACCTGTATTAAAACTGTTGACATAACATATTGTCTATGTTATTGTTATAAAGTTATTATGCAGACAGGAGGAAAAAATGATAAAGGTTGCTAAATTTGGAGGTACCTCATTAGCTGATGCTGAGCAGTTTAAGAAGGTACGTGACATAGTTGTTAATGATGAAGATAGAAGATTTGTCGTGGTATCAGCACCAGGCAAAAGATTTAAGGATGACAATAAAATTACAGACTTGTTGTACTTGACACATGCACATTTAAAATATTCAGTTCCATATGCACCAGTGCTTAAATTAATTGAAGATAGGTTTCAATCAATAAAAAAAGAACTGAATTTAAATATAGATTTAGACCATGAATTTGATGTAATAAGAGAAAAATTAGACAATAAGTGTGATGAAGATTATATAGTGAGCAGGGGTGAATATTTAAGTGCACTTCTTATGGCTGACTATTTAAATTGTGATTTCATTGATGCTAAAGATATTATATTCTTTAAATACGATGGAAATATAGATAAAGAAAAGACATATAAAAAACTTATAGAAGCTTTAAAAAATTCAAAAAAAGCTATAATTCCTGGCTTCTATGGTTCGTATCCTGATGGAAGTATAAAGACATTTTCAAGGGGTGGTTCTGATATAACTGGGTCAATAATTTCAAGTGCTGCAAAAGCAGATATGTATGAAAACTGGACTGACGTGTCAGGATTTTTAATGGCTGATCCTAGAATAGTTAAAAATCCAAAACAAATCAAAAAAATAACGTATCAAGAACTTAGAGAACTTTCATATATGGGAGCCTCTGTATTGCATGATGAAGCAGTATTTCCAGTGAGACAAGCTGGAATACCAATAAATATAAAGAATACTAATAAACC
>JBGUET010000144.1:0-6264 GCA_041821225.1 Sedimentibacter sp. | reverse complement strand
ACAAGCATATTGACTTCCATAACACAATAAGATATGTTATGGAGGTTGTATTATGATTAAGAGAAATCTAATACCTATTTTTATTTTATTACTAATTTGTTGTTTTATTATAAAACCTGCAATTGTATCAGAAGGTGCCTCAAATGGGCTCAAAATATGGGTAAATAATATTGTTCCATTCTTATTTCCCATGTCAATACTTTCTAATATATTGCTACATTACAATTTTCTATACAACTTATTTGGACTCATGTCTTCTATTTCAAGCAAGGTATTCAAAAACAAATATGCAATGATACCATTTTTTATAAGTTTTATCTCAGGCTATCCTTCAGGTGCCATGGCAATTAACATTATGGCAAACAACAAAAGAATTACTCAAAAAGAAGCTAATTATTTAATTGTGTTTGCAAATGACTGCAGTTTTCAATTTATAGCAGGAGTAGTAGCATTTTCCATGCTAGGAAACTTCCAGCTATATAAATATATAGCTATTCCCCACTTTTTAGGAGCAATAATACTTAGTTTACTCCTTTTTAAAAATCATCCAAATCTTCATACTAACTTTCCAACTAAGCAAAAATCTGTTAGCTTTAACCAAGCATTTAGTTCATCGATTTATAAATCTGTAATAGGAATATTATCAGTGGGTGGAGTAATAGTTATCTTTTCTGTATTTTCTAACTTTTTCGAAAATAGTTTGTCCTCATTGGCTAACTTTTGGTCATTAAATGCAGGTATAAACAAGATTTTTTATTCATTGCTAATAGGTTCTTTAGAGGTTACAAACGGGTGTAGCATAATATCATCATCCCCTATAATACCAATTGAAATAAAACTCACCTTAATTAATTTTCTAATAAGCTTTTCAGGAATGTCCGTAATTTTTCAAACCATGGCTGTCATTAATGATTTTGAATTCGACATAAAAAATTATATTTTTTTCAAATTTATTCACGGAATAATATCAGCCTTATTGTGTATAGGTATGTTAGTATTAATATAACAGAATTGCTATTGATAATGCAGATAAAAATAGATATAATGTTATTATAAAATTTCAAAAGGTGATAAAATGATAGATGTTACACTAATAGGCACAGGCGGAATGATACCACTTCCCGACAGGTTTTTAGCATCATTCCTCATTGAATACAACGGAAAATCAATTCTTATTGACTGCGGCGAAGGAACTCAGATTTCTCTTCGCAAAGGCAAAATAAGCATGAATAAAATAGACACAATATTAATTACACATTGCCATGCAGACCATGTTTCAGGTCTTCCTGGCCTTTTGCTTACCATAGGAAATAACGGAAGAATAAAGCCTTTAAATGTTATTGCACCAAGAGGAGGCGCAGTAATAATTAATTCTTTGCTTGTTGTCTGTGGCTTTCTTCCATATGAAGTTTTAATATCAGAACTTCATGATTCAAAACCTACTAAATTTGAAAAAATTGGATTTGAAATTACTTCTATTCCATTAAAGCATCACATAAATTGTGTTGGATATTCCTTAGAGCTGTTGCTAAGGCCACATTTTCAGCCTAATAAAGCAAAAGCCATGAACATTCCTGTTGCATTCTGGAAAGACTTGCAAAACGGGCATAACGTGCTAGTTGACAACAATATGATTACTCCTAACATGGTTCTAGGAGAACCGAGAAAATCCATAAAAATATCTTACGTAACTGATACTAGACCTGTGAATCTAATAGAAAAAATTATTAAAGACTCTAATTTGTTTATTTGTGAAGGAATGTATGGGGACGATGAACAATATAACAATGCTGTTGAAAAAATGCACATGTTATTTTCCGAGGCAGCAAACATTGCTTTGAAATCAGGAGTTCATGAATTGTGGCTTACTCACTTCAGCCCTTCCATGACCAATCCTCAAGAATTTGTTGAAACTGCAAAAAAAATATTTTCAAATACAATTGTAGGCCATGACCTAATGAGAAAAACAATTATAAATGAGAAATAATATCAAAAATAAAAAGAAGAAATTGCGATTAAACACAATTTCTTCTTTTTATTTCAAATTTTTATTAATCTCTTTTATTTTTAAGCCTTTTAAGTCTAAAGAAATCTTCTCTTTCTTTTTCTTCTAAAGACTCTTGTATATATTTTACTTGTTCTTTATATTTAGGTATTTGAATATGTTGCAAAGCATTTGTTCTTTTTTGAGTTTTTTCAATTTCTTTCGCTAATTTAAATATAGAATTTTCTACTTCTGCAAGCTCATATACCTTGTACTTTACATCAGTAAACTGTTTTCTTGCTTCATCTAAGCTTACGCAGGTAGTGTAAAAACCATATGTAGGGGAAATCTTATCAATATTATACCTAATAGTTGGAATATCAACTCCCATTACACTTTTTAACAAAACTTCATAATTTTCATCATTTGGCACACTGTAAGAAATATCCTCAACATTCTTGACACCTAAAGTAATATTGGCTCTTTGTAATGCTTCATATGCCTTTGCAATCACATCATAAATATCATTATGCATTTTTTTGGCCTTATCAACATATTCCATCATTTCTTTAATAAGCACATTTCTCTTTTTATCTAAAAGTTCATAGCCTTTTTTAGACAACTGAAGAGATGCCTTTGATTTCATTAAGTTTGATTTAGTAGGTGCGACCATTATTGCCATGACTATCTCTCCCTATCAGATACATAGTATTTAGTTATCAGTGCATTCTTCATACGATCAAGTTCTACCGCTGGTAATATAGATATTATGTACCACCCTAGATTTAAAGTTTCCTCTATAGTTCTGTTTTCAGTTTTCCCTTGTGAAATGAAATTAGTTTCAAATTCCCTTCCGAATTTCAAATATAATTTATCTAAATCGCTTAAATCGTCCTCACCTATTATTTGAGCCAAACTTCTTATATCTTGTACTTTAGCATATGATGCAAATATCTGGCTTTGTAAATCAGAATGGTCTTCCCTTGTATAGTCAGCCCCTATACCATCCTTCATCAAACGTGAAAGCGATGGTAATATATCAATAGGCGGATAAATACTTTTTTGATTGAGCTCTCTATTTAAAACTATTTGTCCTTCTGTAATGTATCCAGTTAAGTCAGGGATTGGATGAGTTATATCATCGCTTGGCATGGTTAAAATTGGAATAAGAGTAATGGAACCTTCACAGCTTTTAAGCATACCAGCTCTTTCATAAATTGTTGAGAGGTCTGAATATAAGTAGCCTGGATAACCTTTACGTGATGGTACTTCTTCCTTAGCAGATGATATTTCCCTTAAAGCCTCTGCATAACTAGTCATATCTGTTAATATTACTAAGACGTGCATATCATGCTTAAATGCTAAATATTCAGCTGCAGTTAAAGCGCATCTTGGTGTAGAAATTCTTTCAGTTATTGGCTCATCCGCAGTGTTGATATACATTACAACATGGTCTAAAACTCCTGAAGATTCAAAACTTTTCTTGAAATAATCAGCATCGTCATGACGCACACCCATAGCTCCAAAAATAACAGCAAAGTTTTCACTTGTAGCACCTTTGATTTTTGCTTGTTTTACAATTTGAGCAGCCAATTCATTATGAGCTATACCATTTCCGGAAAAAATAGGTAGCTTCTGACCTCTGATTAAAGTCATCAAAGCATCAATAGCTGATATTCCTGTTTGCACAAAATTTCTTGGATATCTACGAGCAACTGGATTAATAGGACGTCCATTAATATTTTGTTTGTATTGAGATACAACTTGATATCCACCATCAATAGGTTCGCCTACTCCATTAAATGTTCTACCTAATATGTCCTTAGATAGTGGAATAGCAAGTGGTTCACCCATAAATTTAACAGAGCAATTATCAGTAGAAATACCTGTTGTACCTTCAAAAACCTGTACAACTACTAAATCCCCATCTATTTTGATTATTTTGCCAGTCCTAGTTTTTTCGTTATCTACCTTAATCTGAACCGTTTCACCATAGGCAGCATCTTTTATACCTGTAAGAACTATTAAAGGTCCTTGTATTTTTTGTAATTTTAAATATTCTTTTTTCATACTAAACGCTCCCTATTCATATTTATGCCTTAAGTCAGTAAATGTTTCAATTATTTTGTTCATTAAATCATCTAATAACTCGATTTTATTATTTGGGATGTCATATTTCATTTTTAAAACATCTTGGAAAACGCTCTGACTTCTAATTGTTGAAATCGGAATGTCAATTTTTACGCATAGCAAAGCATTTTCATAAAATGTATCTATAACTTTTAGCATCTTGTATTGTTTGTCAAGATTTACATAGGTATCTTCTGCGTGTAATGCATTTTGCTGCAAAAATCCCTTTTTAATCAATCTGGCTGTTTCCATTACTAACGCCTGATCATTCGGCAAAACATCTTCACCTACAAGTTGAACTATTTCATTTAATTTTTCTTCTTCTTGTAAAAGTTTAATCATTTTATTTCTTAATGGAATCATATCAGGTGAAACATTCTCGTAATACCAATCTTCTAACATTGTTACATATCCAGAATAGCTAGTTAAATAGTTTATAGCTGGAAAATGTCTAGCATAAGCGAGTTTTTTATCTAATGCCAAAAATGTAGTAACAAATCTTTTTGTATTTTCTGTAACTGGTTCTGAAAAATCTCCACCAGCTGGGGAAACAGCTCCAATTATAGTTACTGACGCTTCCTCACCAGTTAAAGTTGTAACACATCCTGCTCTTTCATAAAATTCTGCCAATCTTGAAGGTAAATATGCAGGATATCCTTCTTCTGCTGGCATTTCTTCAAGACGCCCGGATATTTCACGAAGAGCCTCTGCCCAACGAGATGTAGAATCCGCCATTATAGCGACATTATATCCCATATCTCTATAATACTCAGCTAAAGTAATTCCTGTATAAATACTAGCTTCACGTGCTGCAACTGGCATATTAGATGTATTAGCAATCAATATAGTTCTTTCCATCAGTGGTCTGCCTGAACGAGGGTCTATGAGGGCTGGGAATTCTTCCAATACGTCTGTCATTTCATTACCACGTTCACCACAACCAACATACACTATTATGTCAGCGTCACTCCACTTTGCTAATTGATGCTGAGTTACAGTCTTTCCTGTACCAAAACCTCCAGGAAGTCCAACTGTACCACCCTTAGCTATAGGATAAAAAGTATCAATAACTCTTTGTCCAGTAACCAATGGTTTATATATTGGTAGTCTTTCTTTAATTGGCCTAGCCTTACGAACAGGCCATTTATATGAAAGTGTTAAGTTGTGTAATTCTTTATTGTCTTGTTCTATTACTACAACTGTATCAGTTATTTTGTACTTACCACTAGGCATTACTTCTTTTGCTACTCCACTTACATTAAATGGAACTATTAGTTTGTGAAGAATACTCTCAGTTTCTTGAACAGTTGCATAAATATCACCCGCTTTTAGATTATCTCCTTTAGCCGCAATAATTGTTACTTCCCATTCTTTAGCTTCATCTAAAGATAAAAGGCCTATTCCTTCAGGAATAAAATCTTTAGACATTTCTTGAATTTTATTAAGAGGTCTTTGAATACCGTCAAATATGCCACCAATTATTCCAGGTCCCAATGTTACAGAAAGTGGTAAACCAGTAGAATATATTTTCTCTCCAGATTTTAATCCTTCTGTTTCTTCATAAACTTGAACAGTTGCTAAGTCTCCTTCAATAGAAACAATTTCACCTATTAACTTTTGCTTACCAACTGTAACCATTTCATTAACTTTAAAAGAACCCATATTTAAGCCTTTAACGACAGGTCCATTAATTAAATTTACTATTCCTTCACTATTAATCAATCTTTTCACCTGCCTCTAATGCTTCAAATAATGTCTGCATTATTAAAGACTCATTTTCTTCTAAAACAGCATTAATTGTAAAATCAATTTTAAAATCCTTTTCGCTACATTCTAATATAACGCCGCCTATAATGCTATTTACTGTTGTAAAAATAACATTTATACCCGGATGCTTATTCTCAATTTCTTTTTTTATAAACTCTTTATATTTGATATTATCCTGGTCATTCAAATAAATAGTTAAATTTTCATATGCACCAATAACGTGATTTAAATCTTCATTTAAATCATTTGTAATTTTTAATAAGTAATTTTTATATTTGTCAGACGCAACAAAATCTTTTAAAACCACCTTAAAGTTAACCATGAATTTTCCAAAATATTTTTCTTTAAGTTTCATTTTTTCTTTTTTGTAAAGCACCTTAGAT
>JBGUET010000143.1:0-6279 GCA_041821225.1 Sedimentibacter sp. | reverse complement strand
AAACAATATTAACACACTATACGTAGGGGAGGGTTTTATACCCTCCCGCTTATTTAACCAGCGGGAGGGCACAAGGCCCTCCCCTACATGTTGTAATAGCAAATTAAGCGATTGGTCAAGAAATAGATTTAGCAGTTGATTTAGCAATAATAATATTGATTAAAAAACAATATTAACACACTATACGTAGGGGAGGGTTTTATACCCTCCCGCTTATTTTACTAGTTGGAGGGCACAAGGCCCTCCCCTACGTATTTATAATCGATTTTAAATCCAATACATATTTACTGTTCAAGGTATTCTTCATATGTTAATCCTGACTCAAATACTTTTGTTGCTAATTCTACTCCTAAAAATCTTATATGCCATGGTTCATAAAGATAACCTGTAATATCTTCCTTGCCTTTAGGATACCTAACTATAAATCCAAACTTGTGAGCATTTTCTTTAACCCACTTTCCTTCATCTGTATCTGCAAAAGTATCGCTTAATTGATAATTTAAAGCAGCACAGGTTATATCCATGGCTAGACCTGTTTGATGTTCACTTTGACCAGGTTTTGCGCTATAAGTATCAGCTGCTGCCTGACCACTTACTGATACGTATGATTTATACAAAGAATCTTGGGTATTGTAAGACCTGTAACCAGAACGAGCGAAAAGTTCAAAACCAGAATCATTCTTTGCTGCAGCAAACAAATCTTTTAGAGCTAAGTATGCTGGTTCCCTAAGTTGATTAATTTCAGGATTTTTTAATACCGTAGGTACATCAGATAATGAAACTAAATCTTCTGGAATATATGTATCTGGAAGGTTTCTAGTTTTATTGACTAATACATCAAGTGCTTTCGGGTCAGATACTATTTCTTTTTCCTCAGTACTAATTACCGTATTATCTGTTTTGCTAGGTTCTTCTTTGACGGGTCCTTGCTCACTTTCCACAGGGTTTTCCTGGTTACTATTTGTTTGTTGCTCATTTTCCTCAGGAATCTCTGCATCATTATTTGTTTGATGTTCATTATTTTCTATATTTTCTATATTTTCACCATTTGAAAGCTCAGATTGCTCTATTTCATTTTTCATTTTATTAGATTTAGCCTTAGAATAAACAAATACTACAATTAATATTAAGAGTAAAACAGAAATTATAGTTACCACTCTTTTTGTCTTTTGATTTTTTTTCTTTTTCATTTTATCTCCTAGTTTTAATAAAAAGTAATTAGTTAACTTTCTTCCACATTATTATTGCATCTTCTAAAGGCACTTGATAATACTTAGGCCTCTTCCCTACTGAAAAAAACCCGAATTTTTTATATAGATTTAGCGCTGATAAATTGGATTCTCTTACTTCTAGTGTCATGTTCTCTATTTCGCTGCACTTGCAAACTTCAATCATCTTTGCTATAAGCATTGTGGCGATTCCTTTGTTTCTATGTTCTGGAAGAACAGCTACATTTGTAATGTGCCCCTCATCTAATATTTTCCACATTCCCATATATCCAACAACCTGACCATTTTCCTCAGCGCATTCATAGTAGGCGTTGTCATTTATAAGTTCGCTTTTGAAAGATTCTATTGACCAGGGTGTAGAAAAACACTTTTTTTCAACTTCAAAGATTTGATTAACATCTTCATTTTGCATGCTTCTAACTATTACTGACTCCATGGTACCTCCCTATTTTAAATTTCTTTCAGCTTGGGATAACCTTAAATATTTAGGATAAAACTCAGATGCTGAAACTGTGTTTTTGTTTTTTGCCATTTTGTATCCAATATAAGAAAGAGTTGAAGCGTTGAGACTATTAAATTTACTAGGGGCAAAATATGGTTTTTTATTTAATTTTTCCTCAATTATATTTTTATAATTCACAGAACCATCACCGTTAAAAATAATCTCTTCCTCATATTCATTTAGAAGTTCTATTAACTCATCTATAGTACATGGAAACTGTTCTTTAACAGCCACTAAATCATCATTTTCCCATTTGTAAATTCCTGTATATACTCTTCTTGATTTTGCATCCATTATAGGAACAATTAATTTATCCACACTATAAATATTGCCTGCTAACGATTTAATAGTGGGTATGCTTACAATAGGTATATTTGCAGCATATGCCATGCTTTTTGCTATTGCGGCGCCTATTCTTAATCCGGTATAGGAACCTGGCCCTTCAGAAATAGCAATTGCATCAAAATCTTGAAGTTTCATTTCTAACTCACTTAAAAGTTCTTCTATTAAGGGCATTAATTTTTCTGAATGTGTTTTTTTGTGGCTTAAAGAAAATTCTCCTAAAATGTTATCTCCTTGTGAAACTGCACAGGAGGCTGTTATAGACGCTGATTCAATTGCAAGTATTTTCATTTTTTTTTAGCTCCTCTGCCATTTTTTCATATACCTTCCCTTTGCCATTAATGAACAAGGCTCTGCGGCTGTCATCTAATCTTTGTATATTTATATTAATTCTGTTCTCTGGAAGTATTCCTTCTATTTTTTTTGACCATTCTATTATTGTTACTCCCTCAGAATATATATATTCATCATAACCCAAATCATACATGTCATCCTCTGATTCAATTCTGTAAACATCCATGTGGTAAAAAGGGAGTCTGCCTTCATATTCTTTTATTATGGTAAATGTAGGACTTGTTATGTATTCCTTAATTCCAAACTCTTTAGCTATAAATTGTGTAAGTGCAGTTTTCCCAACGCCTAAATCACCATCTAGGCATAGGACAGTCCCCTTATCCAAGTGCCTACTTATTATTTTTCCAATTTTTTCAGTATCCTGTAAATTATTTGCTATTATTTTCATCATTTTTTCCTTTTGTTGTTAATATTGTTCAAATATTTCTATACATTTCTTTACCCATCATTATACATTTACAAGATTGAAAAATCAAGGAATAATAATAGCTCATAATTACTATATAAAATTTAATTGAACAATGCATAAGCACATGTTATAATGTTTGC
The DNA here is from genome assembly GCA_041821225.1 of Sedimentibacter sp. GTDB lineage: Bacteria > Bacillota > Clostridia > Tissierellales > Sedimentibacteraceae > Sedimentibacter. The sequence continues at coordinate 3,303 of JBGUET010000143.1, read as the reverse complement.
GAATATAATTTTCAAATTTCATAACAATTAGTGTTAATCACTTGATTTAGGAATAAAATTAACTAAATAGTTATTTAAATATTTAAGGAGAATAAAATGAATAATAATTTTAAACATATATATTTCATTGGAATTGGTGGAATAAGCATGAGTGCCTTAGCTGAAATAATGATATGTGAAGGTATTAAAGTATCTGGTTCTGATAGGAACAGTTCTCACATTGTGAAAAAGCTGGAAAAATTAGGAGCTAAAATCAATATAAACCATGAAAGCAAAAATATAACTAACGACATAGACCTTGTAGTGTACACATCTGCAATATCCAATGACAATCCTGAGCTTTTAAAGGCGCTGGAAATAAATTTAAACATAATGGACCGAGCTGAATTTCTTGGTTTAATAATGAAAAAGTATAAAAATGCAATCTGTGTTTCAGGCACACATGGGAAAACAACAACAACTGGCATGTTGTCTTCAATTTTAATGGAAACCGACTTGAACCCTACAGTGTTTTTAGGCGGAGAAATGGATTCTCTAGGTGGTAATTTAATGCGTGGCTCTTACGATTTAATGCTTACTGAAGCCTGCGAATACAAAAGGAATTTCTTGAAGTTTAATCCAACTATGGAAATAATTTTAAATATTGACGAAGACCACTTGGATTATTATAAAGACTTAAAAGATATAGAAAGCGCCTTTGTAGAATATGCTGAAAAATTACCTGCTTCAGGACATTTAATTGTTAATGTAAAAAATAAGAAATTATTTGAAAATTTAAAATGCAACGTGGTTACTTTTGGAATGGACGATCAAGCTGATTTTTACCCAATTGATTTTAAGCTCATTCCTTTCCCTACATATACATTAATGCATGACAAGGAAAGAATTGCAGAAATTGTTCTTAAAGTATACGGTGAACACAATATAATGAATTCTGTTGCAGCTGCAGCTGCATGCGTATCCATAGGTCATGATGGAGAAATAATTAAACAAGGCTTGTTTGATTTTGCTGGAACTCACCGCAGATACGAATATAAAGGAACCTTCAATGATGCTTTTATAATTGATGATTATGCTCATCATCCATCTGAAATAGAAGCAACTCTAAAAGCAGCAAAAATATATACAAAAGGAAAAATAATTACAGTCTTTCAACCTCACACATATACTAGAACAAAAAAGCTTTTAAGTGGATTTGCTAAATCTCTGTCACTTTCTGATGAAGCAATACTTTTAGACATTTATGCCGCAAGGGAAAAGGATACGGGTGAAATACATTCAAAAAATATTATCAATGAAATGAAAGAATATTCCAAACAAGCATACTATGCAGAAAGTTTTCAAGCAGCAGCTGATATTATAAAATCATTAGCTAGAAAAGGTGATACTATTATCACTATGGGTGCTGGAAATGTAAATGAAGTAATAGATTTCATAATGGAAAAATAATAAAAGGGGGCAAAACTCTATTGCAACTCAAAGTTTTATCCCCTCTGTTTCTTTTTAATGGTCTCTTTTTGTCAAGTACTTTGCAAGTTCAACCATGTATATTGCTTTATCTCCAAAAATATTTAAGCTTTCAATTGCTTGCTCAGTGAATTGTTTAACTTGTTTTTTTGCTTCTTCAATATCTACAAATGACAAATATGTTATTTTGTCATTTGCCACATCACTACCAATGGGTTTTCCAAGTATTTCCTGGGTACTTGTCACATCTAGAATATCATCTTCTATTTGAAAAGCAATTCCTAATTTTTCAGCATATTGTTCAAATGCTACCACTTCAGCTTCATTGGCTCCTCCAAGTATGGCACCAGCTACAACACTGCTTTTTATAATGGCTCCTGTTTTTAAGGAATACATATATTTTAAGTCTTCAATGGATGAAATTTTTTCATGGCCATACATATCAACAACTTGCCCACCAATCATCCCGTCTGCTCCTGATGATTTCGCAATTTCATAAAGTGCTCTTACAGAACTTTTTACATCTGTTTTTCCATTTAAGGTAGCTTCAAGTGCTGTTTCAAAGGCTCTGTTCAACAGCCCATCACCTGCTAAAATACCTGTTGCCTCTCCAAACTTCTTGTGGTTAGATAATCTTCCCCTTCTATAATCATCATTGTCCATGGCGGGTAGATCATCATGAATCAATGAATATGTATGAATCATTTCCATTGCACATGCAAATGGTATAACAGCATCTGTATTTTCCTGAAATATTTCATAAGCCCCTAAAAGCAATACTGGTCTAAGTCTTTTGCCTCCAGACATTAGGCTATAATTCATTGATTGATATATTATTTTTTGTGGATTTTCTTCTTCTTTAATAATTGTACCAAGATGTTCCTCAATTTTTTTTATTTTTTCGCTCATCCAATTCTTGAATTCCATTTTACCCCTCTATTAACGTTGATTATTAATAAATTTTGCATTAATTGCAATTTGTTTTTTGCTTGAATAATCTATTCACGCCTTTAAGTTACCCTAATTTCCGACTATTATAACACACATACTTAAAACTGTAAATCAAGAGTCAAGAAAAACTATTTAATATCAATATTTACTCTAGTTTCAACATGCAATTTTAGCGAAAAAAAAATCGGGAATTCCTTCCCGATTTTTTGTCTAGTAGCTAGTTATATTCTAGTAACGTTAGCTGCTTGATCTCCTCTGTTTCCTTGAGTAACGTCAAAACTTACTTTTTGACCTTCTTCAAGAGTTTTGAATCCATCTCCTTGGATAGCTGAGAAATGTACGAATACGTCACTTCCATCTTCCTTTGTAATAAATCCAAATCCTTTTTCTGCGTTAAACCATTTAACTGTACCCTTAGCCATGAGTACCTCCCAATAATATATTATTATATTGCATAGTATAAAAAAATTCACATATTTTTACATATTATATACAGCGACACATATAATATCTAAAAACATGTGAAATCTATAAATACCTCTGTAATACAATAAAATGTTAGCATATTTTTTTTATTTTGTCAACAGTTTTTTAATAAAAAAAGTACATTTTGTTATGCAATTTAAGTGTTTCTAACAAAATGTACTTAATACTAAATTTCAAGAATTTAACAATTATTATAATTTTTTTTGATATATAATAAAATAAATTTACTTACCTATTTAACTTTTAATGTTCTTCCCAATCAGTTTCATATTTGCAAAATTCATCTGCTAGCACTTCATCTGTATGGTCTATAATAATATGTCTAACAATGCTGTCCATACTTCCTAAATCGTCATTTTCTTCAAGGTGCGATTCATTGAGAATATCCTGAAATATGCT
>JBGUET010000142.1:0-6333 GCA_041821225.1 Sedimentibacter sp. | reverse complement strand
ATCCAAGTGTCTCTCCCTTATATATATCAAAAGAAATATTATTTATAGCTCTTACTTCATTCTTCTTTCCTTCATTAAAATATTGTTTAAGATTGCGTACGCTTAAAATTACTTTTTTATTTTGCCCTATTTCCATACTAGTTAACCTCCCTCTTTTTAAGCTTTTGAAATTTTTCTCTTCTTCTCATCACTTCTTTTGGTGGAGTAACTGTAGGAGCATCAGGATGAAGAAGCCATGTTGCGGCATAATGTGTTTCTGAAATTTTGAACATTTCAGGTTCTTCTTCAAAATCAATTTCTAAAGCATAATCATTTCTTGGGGCGAATGGGTCACCTATTGGCACATGCAATAAATTAGGTGGAGAGCCATTAATATTGTATAACTCTGTTTCTTCAACATCAGTTGCAGGAATTGAAGCTAAAAGTCCCCATGTATAAGGATGTTGAGGATTGTAAAATATTTCGTCAGCAGTACCTATTTCTATAATTTTACCAGCATACATAACAGCAACTCTATCTGCCATCTGTGCTACTACTCCTAAATCATGAGTGATAAACAATATGGAAGTTTCTAATTTATCTTTAAGGTCATTCATAAGATCCAATATTTGTGCCTGTATAGTCACGTCTAATGCTGTTGTAGGTTCATCTGCAATAATTACCTTAGGATGGCAAGCCAATGCCATAGCTATCATAACTCTCTGCCTCATTCCTCCTGAAAATTGATGTGGAAACTGATTACTGCTTCTTTCAGGATTTTTAATACCTACCATATCTAAAAGTTCCACAGCACGTTTTATTGCCTTTTCTTTATTCTCATGCTGATGAATCATTATAGATTCAGCAATTTGTCTGCCTATTTTCATTGTTGGATTTAATGAAGTCATAGGATCTTGAAATATCATAGCAATTTCTTTTCCACGGATTCCCTGCATCTCTTTTTCAGAGATTTTTAACAAATCCTTATCATTAAAAATAATTTCACCACTTTTTATCATTGTATTTTTCTTTGGTAAAATTCTATTTATTGCTTTAGTGGATACAGATTTGCCAGAACCAGATTCTCCAACAATGGCTAATGTTTCTCCTTTATACAAGTCAAATGTTACACCTCTTACTGCACTTACTTCTCCTTCAAATGTTTTAAAGGAGATAGCTAAATTTTTTACTTCTAAAATTTTACTTGCTTCCATTCATCTCACCTCAACTTTATTGCATTCCTTAATTTTAGATAATGATTAAGGTTTCTATTTGCTTTCATTAACTAAGAAATAGGGAAATAAATCCCTATTTCTTAACTAAATATTTATTTACTGAGCTCCCTCTAAATTCCAATTTTGAATTTCAGAAAGTGATCCTGACCAATATGATGTTATTCCACCATTTAAGATTACATTTTTTGTAGCAATTTGATAATCAGAATATAATCCTAAAATAAATGTATTGTCTTGCATGTATTGTTGAAATTCATCATATACTGCCTTACGTTCATCAAAGCTTGTTAAAGAAGTTCCTTTTTCTATTAGTTCGTCTAAATGTGCATCGTTGATCATACCAAAGTTCATAGATCCAGTAGATGCGTAATAAGTTGACATATCAGGCTCTACAGTATATCCAAATCCTATAAGACACAAGTCAAATTCATGAGTTTTTACAGTTGACATAACTGTTGGGAAATCATATGTTGTTTGCTTAATTTTAAGACCTATTGCTTCTAAGTCTTGTTGAATCAAGCTAGCTGATTGTTCACGTACTTTATTTCCTATAGGAACTATCATTTCAATTTCTTGTGATGTATCAAATCCAGATTCTGCAAGAAGCTGTTTTGCTTTTTCAACATCTTGTTGAATTGGTTCTAAATCTTCGTTCATATATGGGCTTGCTAATGCATAAACACTAGAAAGTATATTACCTTCACCCTTTAGCAAACTGTCAACAATTAAATTACGGTCGATTGCATAAGCCAATGCTTGACGGAATTTTTGATTGAATGTTGTATTGTTTATCATCATGAATTGAGCGTTAAATCCTGGGTTTGCATCAACTTCAATATTTGGATCATCACGCAATATTCCTAAGTCCTGAACAGGAACTACACCGATACCACCACCAGCAGCCATGTGTATTCCACCGGATTGGAATTCAGTAACAAGATTTGTACCATTCATGATTTTTATAAATACTTTCTTTAATTCAGGTTCCCCTTTGTAATAAGTAGGGTTTGCAGCAAACTCAACATATGAACCATTTTGATATTGTACAAATGTGTATGGGCCACTTGTTACAGTTGGGTTGTTACATGCATCTGAATTACTATATTCTGCTATTGGAATAGGTTCAACAATGTGTTTTGGCATCATCATTAATTCAAAACCTAAAAACTCTTTAATGTATGCTGGGTCAACTGGTGTTTTAGTTTTAAGTGTAACAGTCTTGTCATCAACAGCTATTAAATTAGGTATTTCTGTCAATCCTTCTTCAAGTTTTCCAGATGCAAGTGTACCTTCTAACATAGCAATGTTAGTACCTCTAGCTGTTTCAACTTCAGGGTTAGCTATATAGTTTAATGTGAATACAACATCATCAGCAGTAACTGGTGTACCATCACTCCAAACAGCGTCTTCATTTATTTTTATAGTGTAGTTTTGATCATCTTCTGATTCGAAGCTATCTGCTAATGCTGGTCCAAATGTTGTTGTTGTAGGCATTGTCAGTAATGAATCAAACATGAATCTTTGAACCCATCTACCTGCAATATCAGCCGCATTTATTAAGTTGAAAGTAGCAGGTGAATTTGTCATACCTATATAAAGAATGTCCGAAGCAACATCTGCTGCAGGTTCTGTGCTAGGTGTTGTAGTTTCTGGTGTTGTTGGTGTTGCTGTTTCTCCACCGCTACAAGCTGTAAAGATTAACATAAGCGCTAATATTAACGCAAGTAAAGATTTTTTTGTTATAGAATTTTTTTTCATTTTAAGTCCTCCTTGAAATTTGGTTTTATAATTAATTGAATTTGTATTAAATCATATATGTTCTAAGATTATGTCAAATTCAATTTTATTAACATTTAAATAATTAGCAATAATTCTACTTTGTTTCTCCCTCTACCGCGTCTCTTAATCCATCACCAATGAAGTTTACAACCAATACTGAAATCAATATTACTATACCAGCTGGTACCCACCTCCATGGTTGCATGGACAAAACGGTTAATGACTGAGCATTAGATAGCATGTTACCCCAGCTTGCTGCCGGTGGACGAACTCCCATGCCCAAGAAGCTTAATGAAGCTTCAGTTAAAATTGCATTTGCAATACCAAAAGTTGCGTTTACTAAGATAATTGATAAAACATTTGGTAATATTTGTTTAAAAAGTATGGAGGTTGTTGAATATCCAGTTGCTTTCGCAGCTGATATAAAATCTATGGTCTTAATGGAAAGCACCTGCCCTCTTACTAGCCTACACAAGGGGGGCCAACCAAGAAATCCCAGTACAAAAGTTACTGTCCAAATACTCGGTCCTATTAAACTTACTAGAACAAGTATTACCATAAAATATGGGTATGACATAAATACTTCAGTAATACGCATTATTGTGGAATCTATGAGACCTCCAAAATAACCTGAAATCAAACCTAATGTAGTTCCTATTATTACATAGATAGCAACTGATCCCATACTTACAACTAGAGAAACTCTAGCACCGTATATCAATCTGCTTAAAACATCTCTACCCACCTCATCCGTTCCTAAGATGAAGCTACTGTCAGGAGCTGCTTCAAAACCTCCCACTGTTTTATTTGGAGGATATGGAGAAACCACTCCTGCAAAGATTGCTATTAATACTATAATAATAAATAGTACCAAACTCACCATAGCTATTTTATTTTTTGAAAATCTTCTAGCAATAGTTTTAAAATAGCTACCTTCTTTATTTGCATTTATACTTTCAATAACTTCTTGTCCCATGTTAGTTGCAGGATTCACAAGCCTTAATTTTGAACTCATTTCCAATTTTTTCATCTCCCTTGCATTCTTTTACATTTACGCTGTTCTTTTAGTTATGAGTAAACTTAAATAAACTTTATTCTAGGGTCAATAACTGCATACATGATATCAACTGCTATGTTAGCAAATAATACGGCAACTGCTGAAAGCATTGTAATAGCCATTAATACAGGGTAATCCCTGGAATTTATAGATGCTACCATGAGGGACCCAATACCCGGCCACTGGAAAATTTGTTCCGTTACAATAGCTCCACCCACAATTTTAGGTATATCTGCACCTATAACTGTTATTATAGGAATAAGAGCATTCCTAATACCATGATGTTTCAGTATTTGTGAAGATTTCAAACCTTTTGCAGTAGCAGTACGTATATAATTTTCATTATAAACATCAATCATGCTTGCACGTGCATATCTAATCATATTAGCTGCAAACTGCGATGCTAAGACTATTACTGGTAAAACTAAATGACGAACTTGGTCTAAAATTCCTCCGTCCACTCCTAAAAGCTTTGTTCCTCCAGTAGGCAACCATTTTAATTGCACTGCAAAGATGTATATTAATCCCAAACCAAGGAAGAAACTAGGCAATGAAATCCCCGTAAACGATAGACTAGTTATAATTACATCAATAAAAGTGTTTTGTTTTTTTGCACTTAATATACCTAAAGGTATGGCAACAATATAGGCTACAATAAGCGATAAAAACATAAGCAAAAGAGTTGGTCCTATTCTTTGAGACAAAATTGTTGATACTGGAATTCTACTTGAAAATGAAAATCCTAAGTTTCCTTTTAATATGTTTGTTGCCCACTTTGCATATTGCACTATAAGAGGGTCATTTAAGCCTAATGCTTCTTTTGTTGCTTCTACTTGTTCAACCGTCATATCAGGTGAAACATACATGTCAACAGGATTACCTGGAGCTAGATTTACAATCAAGAATGCACCGATTGAAATCATAAATAAAACTGGTATAACTATAATTAATCTTTTTATTATATATTTTGTCATTTACTCACCTTCTCATTTAATAAATAATCTTCTACTAATGCTAGAAATGCTTTGCCCCCAACTAGCATCGATTTTTCATCAATTTTAAATTTTGGATGATGATGAGGATAATTTGCATTAATCTCATCATTCCCAGCTCCTACATTAAAGAACGACCCAGGTTTTTTCTGAAGATAATATGCAAAATCTTCACCACCCATAGTAACAGTAAATTCAGATACTTTCGTCTCACCAAATTTAGATACTAGCAAAGTTTTAAGACGTTCTGTCTCTTCTGTTGTATTTTCAAGTGAAGGATAGCCACGGCTGTAATCTATTTTTGCTTTTCCTCCAAATGAATGGACTATTTCATTGCTCATTTTCTTAATTTGTTCTTCCATTAAGTCACGAACATCTGAATTCAAAGTACGTACTGTACCATTTAAAATCGCATTATCTGCAATGATATTGTCAGCAGCACCACCTGCATGAAATCCAGCAAATGTTAGAACTGCAGGTTTAAGAGGGTCTATGTAACGGCTTACCAAACTCTGCAATTGTGTAACCACATGAGCACCTATTACAACAGAATCAATAGTAGTATGAGGCATGGCACCATGTCCACCTTTACCTTGTATTTCTATGGTGAATGTATCAGAACAAGCAGATCCGAAATGTGTGAAATAACCTAAATCACCTAATTTAACCATAGACATTACATGAAGACCAAACACATAATCTACTCCATCAAGACAACCATCTTTTACCATGCTTTCAGCTCCTCCAGGAGGGCATTCCTCAGCTGGCTGAAACATTAGTACTACATTTCCAGCTAATTCTTCTCTGTTATTCTGAAGTACTTTAGCTACACTTAAAAGTGTTGCCGCATGTACATCATGACCACAAGCATGCATAATACCTGGATTTTTTGAACGAAATGGAATATCTGCTTCTTCCTGAAGTCTCAATGCATCAATATCGGCTCGAAATGCTATTGTTTTACCAGGCTTTGAACCGCTAATTTTTGCAACTATACCATACCCGTTTCCAACATTAGTTCTAATATCATCTATTTCAAATTCTTTTAACTTGTTGACAATATATTCAGCAGTATTCTTTTCTTCAAAAGATGGCTCTGGATACTGGTGAATATGCCTTCTCCATTCAACTGTCTCACCATAATTTGTATTCAATTCATCTACCCATTGTTCATATCCCATTTTTTAAACTCCTTATATCTTTTTTTACTTTTAGATAAAACAAGGCGCTATAGGTTTATTTATCTTTCCTATAGCGCCATTGCTATTCATGTTTAATTATTATTATTCAT
>JBGUET010000141.1:0-6368 GCA_041821225.1 Sedimentibacter sp. | reverse complement strand
CAGGCTTGCTTCAAAACATTAAAGATGGTTGGAGAGGTTCGGAATATTGTGTAGATAAAGTAATAAAACAAAAGATAAATGCTGATAAAAGGGTCATTGATGATTCAAAGGTAACTGACCATCACGCAATTATAATTACTCCTAATATAAAGAACGTTTCATCTGTAAGGCTTCCTGAAAGAGAAGCTAATATTTTAAAATTAGTAGTTGCAAGATTCATATCTGTGCTTGACAGAAAGCAAGAATATGACCAGACTGACATTGAATTGAAAATTGAGAATGAAAAATTCAAGGCAAGAGGAAAAAAAGTAGTAATACCAGGTTGGAAAGAAGTAGAAGACATAATGCTAGGGAAAGTTAAAGAGGATTCAGAAGATAAGGAAATAACCACTTCATTAGAAGTTAATGATAAGATCACACCTAATGAAGTTAAAGTAGTTACAAAGAAAACTTCTCCTCCAAAACCTCATACAGAAGCAACTCTGCTTACTGCAATGGAAACAGCAGGCAAACAAATTGAAGATGAAAAATTAAGAGAAAAGATGAAGTCAATAGGGCTTGGAACTCCAGCTACAAGGGCAGGCATAATAGAAAAGCTCATATCTGTTGGGTATATAAAAAGAAATAAGAAAAATCTGGTTCCTACACAAAATGGAATACAGTTAATTGAAATAGTTCATGAAAAACTAAAAAAACCTGATTTAACAGGAGAATGGGAAAGTGAACTTGGAAAAATAGCAAAAAAAGATGTTGCTTCAAAAGATTTTATAGTGAATATAAAAAAATATGTTGCTGATATTGTTAAAGAAGGTAAAACTAGTTCTACAAAACATGTAAATTTTGAAATAACAGCTAAGAAAAGTAAAAAACAACCAATAGGTAATTGTCCTCGCTGTGGAAGGGAAATTTATGAAAGTAAAAAAAGTTTTTTTTGCACAGGATATAAAAATTTTCCTTCTTGCAAATTCTCCATTTGGAAAGAAGATAAATTGCTTAAAGAAAATGGAGTAATTTTAACAAAGGAAAATGTGGCTCAACTTCTTAAAGACAAGCAAACAACAGTAAAAACAACAAAAGAAAATGGGGAAAGAATTCTGAATGTAAAATTAACAGACAGTGGTTATCGAGTTGGATTTGAGTTTGAAAATAAGCAGGATATTTAAAAATGAAGTAATACTAACATCTCATGCTGTAATTCAGAATCAGAAACGCATTTAGTAGTAAATAAGAGTAAAAACACAGTACACAGAGAATAAAGAATAATTTATGTATAAAACCAACAACCAGATTAGATTTTACGAAAAAACCAATAAATTTGTCCGATCTATATAATTGCTTAAAAAAGATATTTATAATAGAATACGTAGGGATAATAAAAGAACTATAAAGTTTATTATTTCTAATAGTGGTTACAATAATATGGGGCTTGGACTTTTAGTATTTATATTTGATGCTATGGTAGGGGTATTATTTGCTAAAGGCATAAATCCAATGTTAAAAGTAATCAGCAACAAACAATAAGTAAATAAAAATACATGAGATAGAGGAAGGATGGACTACATGAAGTTGCTAAAGATAAAACATATAGCTGTAATAATATTTGTAGTCATTATTGCCTCTACTTTTATGTACCAACATATAAATTTTGATAATCGTGACAATAATCAAGTGAATTCTAACAACTACTTTCCAGAATTAGATAGTTACAAGATGTTTGAAGAAGATGCAATCAGTAAAGATGCAAATTTTCAAATGTTTAAGACTTGCAACACTCTCTTTTTTAGCTTGTATAAAACATGTATTTTAGTTGGTATATGTAATTTTGCCAATATATTTAAATGGAAAAATTCTGCGGTCATAAATTTTGTGTTAATTTATCATTACAGTGTTTTTGTTGCGATTTTTAGTAACAAGAAGGACGGGAAAAAGAGGATGCCCTTGCTTTTCACATAACAAATTATAAATTAAAAAACCAGGAGGAAACAATGAGAACTAATAAACATGCGTATATCTTTGTTATACTTTTAATCATAGGCATTGCTTTAACTGCGATTTTCGGCATTAGTGCAGGACCTATACAAATTAAAGGAATGCAGGATATTAGATTTGGAATAGATATACGAGGTGGGGTTGAGGCCATTTTTGAACCAGCTGACCCTAGTGTAACACCAACTTCAAGCGAACTTGAAGCAGCAAAAGTTGTAATGGAAACAAGAATGGATGCTCAAAACATTCTAGACAGAGAAATCACAATAGATAATAGCAATAATCAAATAATCGTAAAATTTCCATGGAAATCTGGGGAGACAGATTTTAATCCACAAGCAGCCATTGCTGAGCTTGGGGAAACAGCTAAATTAACATTCAGAGATCCTGATGGTAACATTATAGTAGAAGGAAAAGATGTTAAAGAGAGCATTGTTGAGTTGGATAGCAAAACAAACAAACCAGTTGTAACTTTGTCTTTTAATGATGAAGGGGCTACATTGTTTGCAGACGCAACTGAAAGACTTATAAATCAAAGAATATCCATATATATGGATGAAACTTTAATCTCAGCACCTTCAGTAAATCAAAAAATTACAGGTGGAAATGCTATAATAACAAATATGGAAAGTACTGAAGCAGCAAAGGCATTATCTGAAAAAATTAATTCAGGTGCTCTTCCTTTCTCACTTGTATCAAAAAATCATAGCACAATTACACCTTCATTGGGAGCTGGTGCACTTGATGTAATGATAAAAGCAGGCTTGATTGCATTTATATTTGTTTGCCTGTTTATGATGATTTATTATAAAATGCTAGGGGTTGTGGCATGTTTTGCATTGCTTCTTCAAATATCTGTACAAATGCTGGCACTTTCCATACCTCAAGTAACACTTACACTAACAGGTATTGCAGGTATAATACTGTCCATGGGTATGGGTGTTGATGCCAATGTTATTATTTCAGAAAGAATAAGAGAAGAACTTAAAGCTGGTAAGACTTTGAGTTATTCCATTGATACAGGATACAAAAAAGCATTTTCTGCAGTATTCGATGGTAATATTACAACAATAGCTGCTGCAGTAATCATGATGATTTTCGGAACAGGTGCATTGCTTTCATTTGGTTACACATTAATGGTAGGATGTATTCTTAACTTTGTATCTGGAGTTACAGCTTCAAGAATAATGACTAGATCAATAAGCTCGAATGAACCATTTATGAAGAAATCCCTATATGGCGTAAAAGTTAAGGAGGCAAAATAATGATTAAATTTTATGAAAAAAGAAAGATATTCTTTGCTATTTCTGCTACTATTATGATCGTTGGGATAATATCACTATTCTTAAATGGTATTAACCTATCTATTCAGTTTAAAGGTGGAGCTATTATTAAATATTCATATACAGGGGATATAGATTCAAATATGGCTGCTGATAAAGCAACTGAAATATTAAACAGAAATACAGAAGTTCAGCTTACAGAAGACTTGGCAACACACAGTAAAAAAATAGCGTTTAATTTATCAGGTGATGAAGGACTTGAAGCTGGGGAACAAGATGCGCTAGACATTGGACTTAAAGAAGCATTTCCAGATGCAAATCTAGAATTGTCAGAATCAAATGTTGTCCAACCGTCTATAGGCAAGAGATTTTTAACAAAAGGTCTTATTGCTATAGCATTGACATCATTATTTATAATTGTTTATGTAAGGTTTAGATTTAAAAAGATATCAGGGCTATCTGCTGGTGTAATAGGATTGATTGCATTGTTCCATGATGTTCTCGTAGTATTCTTTACATTTATAATATTTAAACTGCCTATAAATGACTCTTTTATAGCAGTTACGCTTACAATAATAGGATATTCTATAAATGATACCATAGTAATTTATGACCGTATAAGAGAAAATAAACCATACTTTGAAAGAAAATCATTTGAAGAATTAGTAGATTCAAGCATAAATCAAACTTTAACTCGCTCAATAAATACAGTTGCTACAACTGGGTTAAGTATTTTAATAATATGTGCATTGGCATTTATTTACAACATTGATTCAATTAAAATATTCGCAATACCAATGTTTATTGGTGTTATAAGCGGAGGTTATTCTACAGTATGCTTGGCAGGCCCTATGATGGTTATGTGGCATAATAAAAAACAGGCAGCTCAATAAATTTCGGAGGTATTAATGAAAGAATATTTATGTTCAAGATTAGTTAAATCAGAAGATTTAAATCATCATGGTACTCTATTTGCAGGAAGAACAGCGGAATGGTTTGTAGAATCATCTTTTATTGCAGCAGCAATAACAATAGGAGATCCTGAAAAAGTAGTTTGTTTGAATATTCATGGTTTTGTTTTTAAAACTCCTATTAAAAGAGGATCAATTGCTAGATTTTCAAGCAAAGTTGCAAAGTTAGGAAATACTAGTATTGTTGTTTATACAAAATTGGACATGGAATTAGATCAAATAATACCTGTAGAAGGTTTTATTACTTTCATTTCAGTAGATGAAGATGGAAACAAAGTTCCCCATGGCCTTTTACTTGATGAAGCAAAAGATGAAGAAGAGCAAAAAATAAGAGAACGAGCAAATAACCTATAAAAACGAGTAAATTTAAGATTTAATGAAATGGAATGAAATGAAACTAATTTCATTCCGTTTTTATTGTTTTAATAAATTATTGTTGCTAAAAATGCGGAATTATAGTAAATTTAAAGGGCTATTATTTTATGACATAAGGAGAATTACATGGAAAGAAAGTTAGAGAAAAGATATGGTCTTGTAACTGCTGTAGCAATGGTTGTGGGTATTGTTATAGGTAGTGGTGTTTTTTTTAAAGCGGAAAAAGTATTAACAGCCACAGGTGGAAACCTAGCACTAGGTATTTTGGCTTGGGTTATTGGTGGTGTTATTATGATTTCTTGCGCTTATACCTTCGCTGTAATGGCAGCAAAATACGAGAAGGTAAACGGTATAGTTGACTATGCTGAAGCTGCTATGGGAGAGAAATATGGATATTATGTTGGCTGGTTTATGGCTATTATTTACTACCCAACACTAACATCAGTACTAGCTTGGGTATCTGCTAGATATACATGCGTACTATTTGGATTTTCAATTACAGGTGGAGAGTGCATGACGATTGCCTGTCTATATTTAATAAGTAGCTATGCTTTAAATGCATTGTCCCCTGTTTTAGCTGGTAAATTTCAAGTTAGTACAACTATTATAAAACTGATTCCATTATTTCTAATGGCAATTGTAGGAACTATTGTAGGAATGAAAACTGGTATGACTGTACAGAACTTCACAACAACAGTAACAGAGGTAAATACATTAAAGGCAATCTTTACGGCAGTTGTTGCTACGGCCTTTGCATATGAGGGCTGGATTATTGCTACTAGTATAAACGCTGAATTAAAAGATGCAAAGAAGAATCTTCCACTTGCTCTTGTTGGTGGTACTTTTATTATAATGATAGTTTATATTTTTTATTATATTGGGCTTGCTGGAACTGTAACAAATGAAGTTATGATGGCTGGTGGAGAAGCTGGAGCTAAAACAGCATTTCAAACAATATTTACTGGTGCTGGAGGTTCATTAATTTTTATTTTTGTTATAATTTCCTGTTTAGGAACATTAAACGGATTAATGCTAGGATGCACTCGTGGTATTTATTCAATAGCAGCTAGAGGTTTTGGGCCGAAACCAAATATATTTAAGCAAATAGATACAGAGACAAATATGCCAACTAATTCAGCCATTATTGGATTGCTTCTTTGTGGTATATGGTTATTTTACTTTTACGGTGCTAACTTAACAGACAATTGGTTTGGATTCTTTAGTTTTGATTCGTCAGAATTACCTATAGTTACAATTTATGCCTTATATATTCCTATTTTCGTAATGATTATGAAAAAAGAAAAAGATTTAAGTTCATTTAAGAGATTCGTAATGCCTGCGATTGCTTTAATAGGATGCGTCTTCATGATTATAGCTGCTTGTGTTTCCCACGGAATTGCAGTAGTTGCTTATTTAATTATTTTTGCAATTGTAATGATGATCGGTGGTATGTTTGCACGAAAAAGATAGAACAATCAATTAAAATTTTGTTGAAAAATATTTGCCTTATTGATTATGAATATACAAGTCGTTAATTAGAAAAGAAAACTGTTTTTTAAAGACAGATTTTCTTTTTTTTATGCAGATAATCAAATGGCTATGGTATATTTAAAATAAATTAAAACTATACAATAATTTTTGCATTCAAAAGTTGATAAAATTCGACAATTATGATAAAATAAATGTAATATTTGCAAGAGGTATTTTATGAAAAAAATAACAAAGATTGAATATCAGAAAAAAAACAAGGATA